>NZ_FUXM01000004.1 GCF_900167165.1 Carboxydocella sporoproducens DSM 16521
AAGTGCTTCTGGAAACTGTTCGGAACGGTCCACAGGTTATAGTGCGGGTAAGAGACAACGGTCCTGGTATTCCTCCTGACTTGCAGGAGCGCATTTTTGACCCTTTCTATACCACCAAAGAATACGGTACCGGTCTGGGACTCACCATCTGTCGCCAGCTGATAAATGCTCATGGCGGTCAAATCCGGATAGATAGCCATCCTGGCCGGACGCTGGTGGAATTTACTCTCCCTCTAAGCTGAAAAGGCTCCTCCTGCATAGCAGGAAGAGCCTTTTTTATAAGTGAACCACCTGTTCCTGTTGTAGAGAAGCAAAGCAGGCTTCCAGTAAGCGAGCCTGTTCGATCAGCCGGGACATTGCAGCCCCGTCATTGTCCTCTGTTCGCAAGTTAGCATGATAAACCTGTAGCTGCAACAGATAGGGATCGCCTTGATAGACTTCCTCTTGTTGTTTGCCCCCGGCATCAGTGAACAGGATGATACCCTGGCCGCCGGCTTTATCGGGGCGAAAGGCCCGGGGTAACGTGATCGTTCCCCGTTCGCCGAAAATCTCACAATAATCGCTAAAGGGCTGTTGAAAGCTGAATTGTAATTGGGCTAGAATACCCTTTTCCAGCTTCAAATTGACAGCCGCTGCTATGTCTATTTTGTACTCAGGGTGAAAGACTCCAGTAGCATAAATCTCCTCAGGTTTCATCCCGAGTAGGAAATTCAAGGCATCGAGACAATAGCAACCGATATCAAACAGACAGCCTCCGCCCAATTGTGGATCTAAACGGATATTTTTCTTTTCCCAATTCATAAGATAGCTGAAACCAGCGCGAAAGTATTTGACCTCTCCAATCACACCCTGGGCCAGAAGCATCTTTACCCTCTGAAGCTGCGGATGGTAGCGATACATAAAAGCCTCTGCCAGAAAAACCCCATTCCGTTTACAGACTGAAACCATCTCCTCGGCATCAGCAGCTGTCAAAGCCAGGGGTTTTTCACACAGGATATGTTTTTTCGCTGCTGCGGCCCGAATTACCCACTCTTTATGCAGAGCGTTAGGCAGGGGTATATAGACTGCATCTATTTCGGGGTCCTGCAGTAGTTCCTCATAACTGGAATATACCCGCTTACTGCCCAGCTGCCGGGCCTGTGCCTGCCCTTGTTGACTGGAGCTAGCAACTGCCAGAAGTTCACCATCCTCAGTAACGTGCAAAGCAGGAATGAATTTTTCCCTGGCAATACGGGCCATGCCCAGGATACCCCAGCGAATTCTTTTTATTTTCCTTCCCTCCGTTTCAACACCCGGAATACTGCTGCTCTTATAGCTTCTGCAGTCAAACCATATTTTTGCAGAAGTTCGGCCGGTTGTCCCGACTCGCCAAAAGTATCTTTAATCCCTACCCTTTCCACCAGGACAGGATAATGCTCAGCCAGGGTCTCGGTAATAGCGCTGCCCAGACCACCAATGATACTGTGCTCTTCTGCAGTTACTACCGCTCCTGTCAACCGGGCAGCCTGAACCACAGCCTCAGCATCCAGCGGCTTAATGGTGGGCACATTGATGACCTGGGCCTCAATACCGTCAGCTGCCAGGTTTTCCGCAGCATTCAGGGCTTCGGCTACCATGATACCACAGGCAAAAATGGTTACATCCCGACCTGGGCGCAGTTCATAGATTTTGCCGATTTCAAAGCGATAGTTATCCGCATTGACCTGAGGTACTGCCGAGCGGCCAAAGCGGAGATAAACCGGGCCCTGATGGACAGCAGCTGCAAATACTGCCTGCTCCGCTTCTATGCCATCAGCAGGTACAATCACTGTCATTCCTGGTAATACCCGCATCAGGGCTATGTCCTCCACCGTCTGGTGGGAACCCCCGTCCTCGCCAACGGTGATCCCTGCATGAGTAGCGGCAATCTTAACATTCAGCCTGGGATAGGCGATGGAGTTACGAATCTGTTCAAAGGCTCTGCCGGTAGCAAACATAGCGAAAGTACTGGCAAAAGGAATTTTTCCGGCAGCGGCCAGACCGGCGGCAATACCCATGAGATTTTGTTCAGCTATACCAACATTGAAAAAACGTTCCGGAAACACTTTGGCAAAGTCTGCTGTCTTGGTGGATTTAGACAAATCAGCGTCCAGGACCACTACCGCAGGATTCTGGGCTCCCAGCTGGGCCAGCGCTTTCCCATAAGCTTCTCTCGTTGCAATTTTACTCATCTGTCTTCCTCCTCATCAAGCCAATTCAGCCAGTGCTGCTTCAACTTGTTCCGGTTTGGGAGCAGTACCATGCCAGCCCACCTGTTTTTCCATGAAGGAAACCCCTTTACCCTTAATGGTTCTGGCTATGATAATTGTCGGCTGCCCCTTGGTCTGCCGGGCCTGAGCCAGGGCCCCGATTATGGCCGTAATATCATGGCCATCAATCTCCAGGACGTGCCAGCCAAAAGCCCGCCACTTCTCGGCAACTGGTTCGGAATTCATCACTTCGCAGCAGGGCCCATCTATCTGCAGACCGTTATAGTCCAGAATAGCGCACAAATTATCCAGCTTGTAATGAGCAGCAGCCATGGCCGCTTCCCAGACCTGTCCTTCCTGGATTTCTCCGTCACCTAGCAGGGCATAGACCCGCCAGGCAACCTGATCCAGTCTTGCCGCCAGAGCCATGCCTACGCTGACTGAAAGTCCCTGTCCCAGAGAGCCAGTAGACATTTCTACTCCGGGCAGTTTTTTCATATCAGGGTGACCCTGTAAGCGGGAATTAATGCGACGCAGGGTTAACAGCTCTTCTTTGGGGAAGAAGCCCTTTTCCGCTAGAGCCGCATAGAGAACCGGGGCAGCGTGGCCTTTACACAGTACAAACCTGTCTCGTTCTGGCCAGTGAGGTTGGGCCGGGTCTACCCGCATTTCATGGAAATAAAGGGTAGCCACGATATCCGCAGCCGAAAGGGAGCCGCCGGGGTGTCCGGACTGGGCCGCTCCGATCATACGGATTATTTGACGGCGCATTTCTTTGGCTTTTTCCGCTATCAACCTGACATCTGCCTCTACCATTGTCATCATGCAAAGCCCTCCATTAGTTGAATTTTTTAAATCCTTCGCCCAGAACTTCGTGTACATCTGTAACAATCACAAATGCCTGCGGGTCGGTTTCATAGACCACCTCTTTCAGCCGGCTGACCTCGGATTGACTGACAACAGATAAAAGGACATGCCGACTGATGCCCGTATAGGCTCCTTTACCAGCCAGAGAAGTTACGCCCCTGTCCAGGCGGGTCATAATGTTGCAGGCAATTTCCTCACTATGATCTGAAATAATAAAAGCTGCTTTCGCCGAGATTATTCCTTCCTGGACCAGATCAATTACCCGGGCTGCCACAAAAACCGTAATCAGCGCATAAAGGGCTTTTTCTACCCCAAAAACCAGGGTCGCCCCCAGGATAACCAGCCCATCAATAAACAACAGAATCTGCCCCAGCGGTAAACCTACAAATTTATGTAATAAGGCCGCCAGTTCATCGGTACCACCGGTACTGCCCTTGCTGCGAAAAACCAGACCAATCCCCGCCCCGGTTACCACTCCGCCATAAAGGCTGGCCAGAAGCAAATTGCTGGTTGCCGGCTGAAGATAGGGAGTAAGCAAATCAACAAAAATAGGCAGGGTAAGGGCACCCAGGAATGTGCGAGCTGCAAAACCCCAGCCCAGAGCCAGCGTACTGGCAATAAACAGGGGAATTTCCATGGCCAGCATCGAGCGGCCAACCGGAAAACCAAACAGCTTATTGAGGATAATGGCGATCCCGCTCACACCTCCGGCTGCAATCTGGTTGGGGGCCAAAAACCAGACTATCCCGGCAGCAGTGATCAGAGAGCCCAGCAGGGTGCCAAGGGATTGCAATATGAATTTGCTTTTTCTCCAGGTTGTCAAGTTATCACCTCATTTAATGTTATCCCCCAAAAGGAAAGGGGAAATGCACTTTCCCCTTTCCCCTCTCTCTATTCCTTGCGCTGGCGGGCCTGTTGAATAAGATAAGCACTGATAAATTCATCGATTTCTCCATCCATTACTGCCTCAACATTGCCGATTTCCACATTGGTTCGATGATCTTTAACCAGACGATAGGGTTGAAAAACATAGGAACGAATCTGACTCCCCCAGGCGATATCCTGTTGCTCTCCCCGTAAGGCTGCCAGTTTGGCTTCCTGTTCCTTCAGTTTCAGGTCCAGGAGTTTGGCCTTTAGCATTTTCATTGCCTTGGTGCGGTTGCTGATCTGACTGCGCTCGCTCTGGCACTGTACCACGATGCCAGTAGGAATATGGGTAATTCGCACAGCCGAGTCGGTTTTATTGACATGCTGTCCCCCCGCTCCCCCGGACCGGTAAGTATCGATGCGCAGATCCTCAGGGTTAATTTCAACCTCAACTTCATCTTCCACTTCCGGTATGACATCCACAGAAGCGAAAGAGGTATGCCTGCGCCCGGAGGCATCAAAGGGGGAGATGCGCACCAGGCGGTGCACCCCTTTTTCTGCCTTTAGATAACCATAAGCATGAGGGCCACTGATTTCCAGGGTAGCACTTTTGATACCCGCTTCATCTCCCGGCAATAAATCCAAAACCTCCACTTTATATCCCCGGTTTTCGGCCCAGCGGGTATACATCCTGAGCAGCATCTGACACCAGTCCTGGGCCTCTGTACCACCGGCACCGGCATGCAGACTGAGCAGAGCATCATTCTGATCATAGGGTCCGGAGAGCAAAACCTCCAGCTCTTTCTTTTCCACCGCCCGGGTCAGCTGCCGGACAGCCTGGGCTACTTCTGCCTCCATCTCTTCCAGGTCTTCTTCCGTTGCCAGCTGGTAGAGGGTCCAGGCATCTTCCCATTCCCGGTATAAGTCCTGGAATTCCCGAATTTGTTCCTGTAAGGAAGTAATCTGTTGCATCAGTTTTTGCGCTTCCTCCGGCTGGTCCCAGAAATCCGGAGCCATTGTTTTCGGTTCCAGTTCCTTCAAACGAGCTTCTTTACCAGCCAGGTCAAAGAGAAACCCTCATTTCTTCCAGTCTTTCCTGCAATTCTTCCAGTGGGCGCTTCCAGTCACCCAGCATGTTATGCACTCCTTCCACAGCAGCGTTTATATTTCTTGCCACTGCCACAGGGGCAGGGATCATTGCGGCCTACTGTCTTTTCACCTCTTACCGGTGCTTTGGGCTGGTCCTGGTAGAGATTTTCCTGGACATCCTGGCGTTCCTCCGGTTCCTCTACCACGGTAAGGCGATAAACATAGCGGACCACATCTTCTTTAATGCTTTCAATCATGTTCTGGAACATTTCATAGCCTTCAAACTTGTACTCAACCAGCGGGTCTTTTTGACCATAGGCTCTGAGACCAATGCCCTGGCGCAGCTGGTCCATGGCATCTAAGTGGTCCATCCATTTTTCGTCTACAACCCGCAGCATGATAATGCGTTCCAGCTCCCGCATGGTCTCCTGGCCCAATGCCTTTTCCTTGTTTTCATAATAAGCCAGGGCCGCTTCCAGCAGCTGGCGGCGGATTTCTTCCCGCCCAACATCCTGCAGAGCTTCCACAGTCAGATTATGCTCTGGCAGATAGAATTGCTCACTGTAGCGTAACAACCCGGCCAGATCCCACTCTTCCGGATGGACACCGGCATTGCAGTAGATATCCAGGGCCCGGTCGATCAGGTCCTCCACCATGCCCAGCACTGTTTCCCGCAGGTTTTCCCCGAACAGCACCCGGCGCCGCTGTTCATAAATCACTTCCCGCTGCTGGTTCATAACATCATCATATTCCAGCACGTGTTTACGAATTTCGAAGTTACGGGCTTCCACCCGCTTCTGTGCTGTTTCCAGGGAACGGGTGACCAGAGGATGTTCGATAGGTACATCTTCTTCCATCCCCAGCTTGTCCATTAAGCCAGCTATATTATCTGAACCGAATTTACGCATTAAGTCATCTTCCAGAGACAGATAAAAGCGGCTGCTCCCCGGGTCTCCCTGCCGGCCAGCCCGTCCCCGCAGCTGGTTATCGATTCGGCGGCTCTCATGCCTTTCTGTCCCGATAATATGCAGGCCACCTAACGCCACTACCTTTTCCTGTTCGGCATCGGTTTCCCGTTTGGCTTCCTCATACAGCCTTAAGAAATGCTCTCTGGCCTCCAGCACTTCGGGAATATTGGGCGGCACCTTTTCCGCTGCCAGATGGACGATTCTTTCATCATAACCCATTTGCCGCAGGCGCTGTTTAGCCAGAAACTCCGGGTTACCCCCCAGCAAAATGTCGGTACCCCGACCAGCCATATTGGTTGCAATCGTTACCGCCCCCAAACGACCGGCCTGAGCTACTATCTCTGCCTCTTTTTCATGGTATTTGGCATTCAGCACCTGATGCGGTACTCCGCGCTTGCGCAGCATCTCACTCAGCATTTCCGATTTTTCAATGGAAGTAGTACCAACCAGAACTGGCTGTCCGGTACGGTGGCGTTCCACTATTTCCTCAACAACAGCCTTGTATTTGGCCTTTTCAGTTTTAAAAATCAAATCCGGCAAATCCACCCGGCGGTTGGGCCGGTTGGTGGGTATGACCACTACATCCAGGTTGTAGATCTTGCGGAATTCCATTTCTTCCGTTGCCGCTGTACCGGTCATACCCGCCAGCTTTTTGTACATGCGGAAATAGTTCTGGAAGGTAATGGTAGCCAGTGTCTGGCTTTCTCGCTCTATTTTTACCCCTTCCTTGGCCTCAATGGCCTGGTGCAGGCCATCACTGTAGCGGCGGCCAAACATCAGGCGCCCGGTAAATTCATCCACGATGATGACTTCCCCATCTTTTACCACATAATCCCGGTCCCGCTTCATCAAGGCCTTGGCCTTGACGGCATTGTGCAGGTGGTGGGTTAACTCCGTATGGTCATCTTCGTAGAGGTTATCCACTCCCAGCATTTTCTCTACTTTCTCGATGCCTTTTTCCGTCATGGCAATAGTATGAGCCTTTTCATCTACGGTATAGTCTTCATTTTCCACCAGCTTTTCGGCAATGCGGGCAAAAACATAGTAGAGGTCAGTTGCCTTGTCCCCGGCTCCGGAAATGATCAGGGGCGTCCTGGCCTCATCTATCAAAATGGAGTCCACCTCATCCACAATGGCATAATTCAAGGGCCGCTGTACCATATGGTCAGCGTGCATAACCATATTATCCCTTAGATAGTCAAAACCGAATTCATTATTGGTACCATAAGTAATATCAGCAGCATAGGCTCGCTTCCGTTCCGCATAATCCAGGCCGTGAACAATCAAGCCAACTTCCAATCCCAGGAAACGATAAACCTGACCCATCCATTCCGAGTCCCGCCTGGCCAGATAGTCGTTTACAGTGACTACATGAACCCCCTTGCCCTCCAGGGCATTGAGATAGGCAGGTAAAGTAGCAACCAGGGTTTTTCCTTCCCCGGTTCGCATCTCCGCAATCTTCCCTTGATGCAATACCATACCGCCGATAAGCTGCACATCAAAATGGCGCATCCCCAGAACCCGTTTGGACGCTTCGCGAACAACCGCAAAAGCCTCTGGTAAAAGGTCATCCAGACTGGCCCCACTGGCCAGCCGTTGTTTAAATTCACCAGTCCTGGCCGCCAGTTCTTGATCAGACAGTTTTTCCATTTCCGGCTCCAAACCGTTAATTACATCCACCACTTTGCGCAATTTCTTAATCTCTCTGGCATTATCGTCTAGTAAGTTTTTTAAAAAATTTAATACCACTCCGTTTGCCCCCTTATAATAACGAAGGAACCCACAAGGGTCCCTTTTGCCTGAACTCTTGCAATATATAATTTTATCATTACCTCAGGATTGGCGCAACTTTCAGCTGCTTTTTTTCCGGCCATTGCCCACCATTCCTTCAGCAATAATCCAGAAAAGCCCTACCGCCAGCAAGACATCACCAATGCTGAAAACTTCATTCAATCCGGGAATATAGAAAATGTCTCCCAGAAAAGGCAGGGCATCATCTACCTGTAACAGACGGTGGGTACCATCTTCATAGAGGGCCAGCCTCTCTTTGACATGGGCCGGTAAAAAGCGGCCACTGACCGGCATATAGCCACCATTAAACAGAATCACCAGGAAGTTAAGAAACAAGCCCAGCCCCAGTATTCTGACCCCAATCAAATGCCGGTTAAGATAGAGCCAGTAGAAAAGAAAAAAATAACTGACCACATGGACCCAGCCCCCCCAGAGAATAACGGGATAAAATCGGGCCCGGGCCAGAATATCCAGCAGAAATTGCAGGGCGAAGGCAATCACCACCAGCATCAATCCCCGTAATTCCAGTTCACCCAGTCTGGCCAGGCTGCCCCGGCGCAGCCAGCCAAAAATCAAGGCAGCCACCAGTGCCATCCAGAACACTTTTATTCCTCCCTCCACCACCCGGAAATAATCAGGTCCACCAGTTCGGGGTCAATCAGCTTGCCTTTCTCCGAGGCGAGGATTTGTTTAATTTCCTCTCTGTTCTTACCCTGAACTAACAATGTATCAACAAAATCAGCTACATGCAAGATGCGTGCAGCTAATTCAATTTTCTCTCCCTGTAAACCAAAGTAACAGTTAGCCCCATCATAGCGCAGATGGTGCATCCCTACCCAGCGGCTGACATCAACCAGAAAAGGAATGCGCTCCAGTATGCGCTGGCCAGCCAGCGCATGCGCATCCTGATCCAGCTCATCGCCTCTTAGAACCAGTTTACCGATATCGTGGTAGAGAGCAGCCCTCCGTAGCTTTTTGCGCTCCGGTTCTGTCATTCCCTTTTGTAAAGCCAGCCAGTCCGCCAGTTGGGCGACCCGCTGGTTATGGCCTTCCTTGCCGTCTACTGTGCGCTCGGTTATAGATGCCAGTACTTCCAGGGTCTGCAGCAACTGAACTTTCATGCGCCGGTAGCTGTAATAGGCATAGCCAGCCAGTGCGAGAGGAATTAGATAAAAACTAAGAAGCATCATCCCTTGTGTTATGCTGGTTTGCCATTTTAACGAAAGTATAAAAATTATTATAAAACTAAACAACATAATAATTATTTTTTCTCTATTTTTCGACAACAGAAACCATAGAAAAAAGCCCTTCCCGTTGGTTTGGGACGGCTTTCTGCCTGATTGCATATAGCCTTACTCTCCTTGTTTCGCATTTAGCTCACTCCACTGTAAGGCTTTCTATGTACCGCATCTCAATTTATGTAAATGTCTATTCTTCCGCTTGTGCTGCTGCTATTTCACCCCTGGCTGCACCGGTTTCTATTTCCGTTAATATTTGTTTTTCCCACTTCGGGGCTAACCGCTTTTCCCAGGCCTGCACAAATGCCTGAACCACCTGGCTGTCCAGTTCAGCACCACCGCATTTTTGCAGTTCCTGAATGGCCTCCCGGGGAGATCGTCCAGCCCGATAGACCCGGTTAGACGTCATGGCATCAAAGCAATCTGCCACCGCAATAATCCGGGCCCCCATGGGAATTTCTTCACCACGTAGTCCATCAGGATAGCCGGATCCATCCATGCGTTCATGGTGGTAACGGACCATAAGATAAGCATCTCCCAGATTTTTGACCTGCTTTAGAATCTCAGCCCCAACTAGGGCATGGTCCTTGATGCGATTATATTCCTGGGGGCTAAGACGGGTACTTTTGTTAAGGATAACATCAGGAATGGCAATTTTGTCAATATCATGGAGCAAAGCCATATAGCGCAAAGTCTCAATTTTATGTTCCGGCCAATCCAGTTCTCGGGCGGTTTCCACTGCGAATTCAGCTACTCGCTCGGAATGTCCTTTGGTATAGAGATCCTTGGCCTCAATAGCGGTAACCAGGGCCTGGACTGTGTCCAGGTACATTTGCCGGGTGTCCATGTAGAGTTTGAAGGAATGGCGGGCCAGCATGAGGGGCAGGATGAACATTAATATGCCTAGTGCCCCCCATGCTTCATATATTTTGGCCATTAAAATACCCATTGGGGTAAGGGCAAGAAAATTTGGAACAACCCATTTATAATTTATCATCCAAATATCATATAGTTTCAAGTTTTGGGCCATTGCCAATGCTATTGATACTAAAAAAATATTCAATACAACAAAAATAATCGCGCTAATTATAGTTGCAGGCACTAAACTCCATAAATTTATGAAGAACAATTTTGCAAAAGCAGCTAAACTAATTGATATTATAAACTGTCCAATGTTAAATAGAATTTTAAAAATGTTTTTATTTTTGATTGTAAAACTGTTTAGACATTCGCCTATGAAAACGGAAAGAATTGCTGCGGGAGGATTAAAAAAATATAAAATTGCAACATTTAAAGCGATTCCAACTGTAATACTTGCACCTCTTGGCAAAAAAACAGGAAACATTTCAATAATCCAATAGACCAAAGCAAATAATACTATATCGAATAGACTATTTTTTTCAAAATTTGTATGTGTAATTGCGTATGCTAATAATATTACCGCAGCTATATCAACCAAAAAAATATATATATTTAGCATCTTCGCTTTCATAGACGAATACATATGCTCACCTCAGTTAAATAGTTAAACCCACCGAGTACTAGCCCCACCTACCAGTACAACAGCGATCAGAGCCAATACAACTTTCAGTACTTTTTGCATCGCGGTACACCTCCTTCTGTTTTTTTATTTTAGGTGACCGCTCCTCTCACTCTCATTTATGCCATGTCTCCCATCAAGGAGACGAATGGCCCTGTTTAGGGTTTAACCAGCAATGACAGACGCCGGTTTACGGCATTGAGGGTAGCCTTTACCACAGTCTCCCACTCATCAACCCGGACGTAGGCGGAACCAATCAAGGCCTCTTCCTCTTCCGGGGTAACCAGGGTTACAGCTACCACTGCGGCTTGCTTGCGTCCCAGGTGAATGATGGCTACATCATCCACAGCGAAGGTGCAATTGCCGCGCAGATAGCGCTCCAGCGCATCCAGAGTGGCCTGAGCCACCAGGCGCAGTTTATTGTTATAGGCTCCCGGGCCCTGGGCTCGACCAAACATGGTATCATCACCGAGCTGAAGTTCCACTTCCGCCTTGGCTTGTACCCCTTCAGTAAACAGCTCAGCCCGTATCAGTTTGGGGCGAACCTCGGTGACGGGAATCTCTTCTTCATTAGCCATTTGAGCTACGGAAATTTTCTTGTGGTCCAGGGCCACGCCAAACTGGGCCATCACCGCCGATTCTATATCCCGTACCAGTTGCTTGGGGCTGCGGTTTTGCTTGGCCAGAACATGGACTTCCTGAACTTCACCGTATTCATTGGAAACTATTTTAGCAGAAACTACATCCTTTATCTGGCGAATAATAGCTTCAAATTCTCTGATCATTTCCGGAGTTACACCCATTTTCTATCATCCGTCCTCTCCTGGTATTCTCGCTCACTCTCGATTAGTGTAATATTTTCTACAAAATTTCAATTTTTCCTGCTTGTTAATTCAAAAAATACAACTTTTTTAAAAAAGGCCAGTCCCTGTGGACCGGCCTATTTCCTTACTGCCAAAACTTTAAAATTCAGGTTCGATCAGACCATATTTGCCATCGCGCCGCCGGTAAACCACATTCACCTCATTGGTATCTGCATTACGGAAAACGTAGAAGGAATGACCTACCAGATTCATTTGCAAAATGGCTTCCTCGACAGGCATCGGTTTGACCGCAAAGCGTTTGGTCTTGACCACACTGTCATCAATATCGGCTGTCTCCACATCAGCTGCAACTGGCTCCAGGGAAGCCAGGTTGCGCAGCTTTTTGCTGAGGCGGGCGCGATATTTTTGGACCTGACGTTCCAGTTTTTCCACTACCAGGTCGATAGAAGCATACATATCGTTGCTGGCTTCCTCGCCGCGGATAATCATACCTTCAACGGGAATGGTCACTTCTACCCGATGCATGTTCTTTTCCACTACCAGAGTTACCTGCACATTGGTTATTTCACCCAGATATTTCTCCAGCTTACCAATCCGCTTTTCCACATAATCTCTGAGTGCGTCCGTTACTTCAATGTTTTTCCCCCGTACAACAAACTTCATAACAGTCACTCCTTTCTCGTCTGTAAGTATAATATTTTCTGTTTGCCTGTTAAAAAATCCTGCTAATTTAAAACAGAAAGTAGAAAATTTTTCTTACAGAACTTTGCTGAGAAAAGAGCGAGTCCGTTCCTGCTGGGGGTTCTGGAAAATCTGTTCCGGGGTTCCTTCTTCCACTATCCGCCCTTCATCCATAAAGATGACCCGGTCACCCACTTCCCGGGCAAACCCCATTTCATGGGTAACCACCACCATGGTCATCCCTTCCCGGGCCAGATCCTTCATTACGTTCAGTACCTCACCCACCATCTCCGGGTCAAGCGCAGAAGTGGGCTCATCAAAAAGCATTACTTTGGGCCGCATGGCCAGGGCCCGGGCAATCGCCACCCGCTGCTGCTGACCGCCGGAAAGCTGGTCCGGATAGGAATCGGCTTTGTCGGAAAGGCCGACTTTAGCCAGCAGTTCCCGGGCGATTTTTTCCGCTTCTGCCTTACTCTGCTTCCGAACCTGAATGGGCGCCAGGGTAATGTTCTGCAAAGCGGTCATATGGGGAAAAAGATTGAAGCGCTGAAAAACCATGCCCACTTCCTGGCGAATGGCATTGATGTTGGCCTTGGAGGTCAGGGGAATATTGTCCACGATAATTTCACCAGCAGTAGCTTCTTCCAGTTTATTGATACAACGCAACATGGTGCTTTTGCCGGAACCGGAAGGACCGATAACCACCACCACTTCCCCCTCCCGGACATGGAGGTTGATGTCCTTTAACACTTCCAGGTCACCGAAGCGTTTATAGAGGTTTTTAATGACGATCACTGACCCTCAACCTCCTTTCCATATAGGCCACCCACCGGGAAATGGTCATGGTCATGATAAGATAGATCACAGCAGCTGCAATATAGATTTCAAAGAACTTGTATTCCCGGCCAGCTACGTTCTTGGCCTGCATCATCAATTCCGGCAAAGCGATGACGGAAACCAGGGATGAGTCCTTGAGCAAAGCTATAAATTCATTGCCCAATGGCGGAATTACCCGTTTAAAAGCCTGAGGAAGGATAACAAAACGCATTGCCTGGCCATAGGACATGCCCAGGGAGCGGGCTGCTTCCATTTGCCCTTTATCAATAGACTGAATACCGGCCCGGAAGATTTCCGCCACATAGGCACCGCTATTGAGGGTAAAGGCAAGAATACCGGAAAGAAAAGGATTAGGAACATATTCCCAGGAAGTTCCCTGGACCAGCTGGGGTATACCGTAATGGATGATCAAGATCTGTACCAGCAAAGGAGTTCCGCGGAAAAAGTCCACATAGGCAGCAGCTCCCCAGGACAGGACCCGCCAGTGAGACAGGCGACAGAGGGCCAGGAACAGGCCCAGGAAAGTGCCGAGGAACACTGAAACAATGGTCAATTCCAGCGTCAACCAGGTGCCCTGCAGCAAAACCGGCAGGTTACGCAGGGCAATGCCAAAATCCAAATCCAGCATACTTTTTCCTCCATCGATGAAAAAAGCAGGGAAATCCCTGCTTTTTATTTATTTTTAAACGCCAAAGTATTTTTTATACAGTTCGTCATATTTGCCGCTTTCTTTTACCTTCTTCAAACCTTCGTTGATTTTGTTCAACAGCTCGGTGTTTTCCTTTTTAACCGCAATACCATAGTTGTCTTCCTGCGGAAATTTGGGGTCAAAGTAAGTCACTTTAGCATTGGGGTTCTTTTTGATGAACTCCAGCACCACCGGGCTATCAGCCACTACAGCCTCAACCCCGCCATTAACCAGCTCAGTCAAAGCGGCCGGGGTAGTATCAAAAGTACGGATATCAGCCTTGTTCACACCGGGAATTTTTTCAGCAGCAAAATGACCGGTGGTATTGAGCTGAACCCCGATTTTCTTACCTACCAGGTCTTCAGGCTTGCTGTAAGGAGCCCCTTCCCTAATGGCAATATACTGAACAGCCTTGAAGTAAGAGTCAGAGAAGGAAACTTCCTTGGCTCTTTCCTCGGTAATGGTCATAGCTGAAATGACGGCATCAACACTACCACTCTTTAACCCGGGAATCAGGCCATCCCAGCCTATGTTTTTCATTTCCACTTCCAGACCAACGGCTTCACCAATGGCCTGCATTAATTCGGCATCGAAACCGACGATTTTGCCAGTACCTTCTTCTACATATTCGAATGGAGCATAAGCTGCATCAGTACCGACAACAATTTTCTGCTTGCCACCTTCATTTCCTTGTTTTTTCTCCTGGGTAGCCTGTCCGCCGCCACAACCGGCCAGAGTCAGCACCAGGCTGGCTGCAAGCAACATGGAAGCCAGCTTTTTGTAAAATACCATGTTATCAGTCCTCCAAAGCCTTGTATTTATTCTGTACGTTTTATAATTATACATCTGCCGTGCACAAAAATCAATAAAATTTTATGTTTATTCATCCCAAAAAGACAACCTTTGACCCTGCAATTATTGCCAGTAAGCGAAAAATACCAGCAAATTCCACGAAGTGTGCGCCAACCAGGGGTAAAAAATCGCCCTTTCCCTGTAAAAAAGCCAGAACAGGACCATCCCAGCCAGGGTAAAAGGCAAAAGCAACCAGCCACCACCATGAAAAGCGGCAAAAATCAGCCCATTCCCACAGGCTGCCGGCCAGAATGAGAACCGGTATAGCAAAAAATTGCCCAGCAGACCGCGAAAGAAAATTTCTTCCACCAGTGGTCCCAGGCCAATCAAAGCCAGTGCCGGCCAGTACCAGTTTGTACTCAATCCCAGTTGTTCCACTGATTGCTGGCGAGGAAAATAGGGAGCCAGCCAGAGCATCCCCTGGCCAATGAGTAAACCGCTTAATACCGCAATCATTCCCAGTTTAGCCCTGAAACCCTGAGTGGGAAAAAATTTTATTCTTTTTTTGCTGATAAGCTGCAATATAATTAAAAAAAACAGCCATAATATTTGTTGGTTAAACATTTCCTGCCAGTAATTTTTCATCTTACTATCCCTTCCTTCAGCTTCCTCCTGACTGCAGACATAATGGACTTTGAGCGGGGCAATACTAAATAAAGCTTAAGAATGGCAAATTTGCAGCAAAGGAGGATGCGGGGTGACTACCATCGATTGGTTGATTTTTTTCACCGGCCTGCTGGCTCTAGTGGCTCTTTTGTATTATCTTTTCATCCCCACCTGGCCCAGGCCAGCGCCCAAACCTGAACGGCAGGACCAGGAGTTCGCCAGTGAACTGGCCCCAGCCTTCCCGGTCAAAGAAATTGTAACAGATTTGCCCACCTATTACCAGGGAGATAATCGGCTAGTAGCTGTGGCCCGCGACCCGGAAACTATTTTTGTCTACTGGCAGCTGGATCCGGTTTACCTGGAAAGCCTGGAGGCGGAATTACCAGCCCTGAAAAGCGGCATAACCCAGCTTCGTCTTTATCGATATGATGAAACTACCGGGCAATGGCTGCTGGAAAATTGTAAAAACCTGACCAGTTTTGTGACCAGTTTTTATTTCCATCTGGCCCGCCCCGATGCCAGATATAAGGTGGAGTTAGGGCGATTGCTCAACAATCAACTCTTTTATTGCTTGCTGGTTAGCAATGAAGTAGTTACACCCAGAGCTTATTTTTCAGCTCTGATTGATGAGAACTGGCCCCCCTTGCTGCCTTTATATCAACAATTACCGCAGAAAGAAAGGATGATTGGCTCCTATGTCCATTTCACAATTGCCCCAGATGTATGAGGAGAACCGTCTGGTCCTGTTAACCCGGGATCCCTGGTGGCTGTTTGCCTACTGGGACCTGCGCCATCCTATCGGGCCGCCTGATTTGCCCCGGTTTATTCGCCTTTATCGCGGGGGCTTGAACGGCCCCCATTTTGATTATCCGGTACATCCCATGGCCAACAATTATTACCTGCGGGTTCCGGCCGCTAACTCCACATATGTCGCCCAGCTGGGGCATCTGGAACAGGGGCAGTTTGTACCCTGGCTTACCTCCAATCCCGCCCTGACCCCGCGGGCAGAAGCCTCCGGCCGCTGGGATCCCGACTGGCCCCCTCTGGGCGTAGGGCCGGAAATTAAAGCCGGTACAGCTTCAGGCTGGGGAACTTCTCCCGGTTTCTGGAAAGCAGGTGAAAAACATGCCTAAAGGCTATTTGGCTTTAGTGTTACATGCCCATTTACCCTATGTCCGGCATCCGGAAGATCCTGATGCTCTGGAAGAACGCTGGCTGTTTGAAGGCATCACTGAAACTTATATACCTTTACTGGCCAAATTTGAAAAACTGGTGGAGGATGGGGTGGATTTTCGGCTGACCATGTCTTTCAGCCCCACCCTGACCTCCATGCTCCTGGATCCTCTGTTGCAAGAAAGGTATTATGTTTATTTAAGCAAATTAAGAGAGCTTATCTACAAAGAACTGGACCGTACCTATGGCGATCCTCGTTTCCATCGCCTGGCTCAGATGTATCATTATCTGGTTAACCAGTGTTTTTATTATTTCTTTGAAAAATATGCCGGTAATTTATTAACCGGCTATCGTCGCTTACAGGAAGCCGGACGATTGGAATTGATCACCTGTGGTGCTACCCATGCCTATTTCCCTTTAAATGGTTTGACCCGTCAGGCTGTACGGGCCCAGGTGGCTCTGGCCGTAGAAAACCACTGGCGGGTGTTTGGCAGTCAACCCCAGGGGATGTGGTTGCCAGAGTGTGCCTATCATCCCGGAGATGATGAATTTCTGGCGGAATTCGGCATTAGATACTTTTTCCTGGATACCCATGGTGTATTGTTTGCTTCCACCCGACCCCGTTACGGGGTCTATGCTCCCATTGTCACTCCCGCCGGGGTAGCAGCTTTCGGACGGGATGTGGAATCTTCCAAACAGGTCTGGAGTGCCGATGAAGGTTATCCCGGCGATTTCGATTACCGGGAATTCTACCGGGACATCGGTTATGATTTGGATTATGACTATATCAAGGACTATATTCACCCCTCCGGTATCCGCTTACATACCGGCATCAAATATTACCGGATTACGGGCAAGAAGAGCGAATGGAAAGAACCCTATGTGCCCGAGTGGGCTACAGAAAAGGCAGCCATCCACGCCGGCAACTTCATGTTCAACCGGGAACGCCAGGTTGAATACCTGGCGTCCCTGATGGACCGTAAACCCATTGTGGTAGCTCCCTATGATGCGGAATTGTTCGGTCACTGGTGGTTTGAAGGGCCTCAGTTCCTGGATTTTCTCTTGCGTAAAATCCATTATGATTCCAAAATCCTGAAAACTGCTACCCCTTCTGACTATCTGGCCGAATATCCCCGTAATCAGGTTACCGAACCCTGCATCTCTTCCTGGGGCCATAAAGGATACCATGAAGTGTGGCTGGAAGGCAGTAATGACTGGATTTATCGGCATTTACACAAAGCCGCCGAACGGATGACCGAATTGGCCCGCCGGTTTACTAATCCTACGGCAGAACAGGAACGGGCCCTCAACCAGGCCGCTCGTGAACTCTTACTGGCTCAGGCCAGTGACTGGGCCTTTATTATGAAAACAGGCACCATGGTGAATTATGCCATCAGACGTACCAAAAATCATATCCATAATTTCACCAGACTTTATGAACAATTGTTGCAAAACCAGCTGGATCTCCACTGGCTTCAAGAACTGGAAATTAATAACAATCTTTTCCCCTGGCTCAATTACCGCATTTATGCCTGGGAAGCTCCTCCTCAAAAAGCGAGGGCGTCGGTTTAACCGACACCCTCGCTTTCTTTCTGGATTTCCGTAATTTTTTGCAGCAACTGCTCAGTCAAGCTTTCTGCTATTTCCATGTCAGGTCCTTCCGCATAAATACGGCAAACGGGTTCCTCCGAATCGGGCAAAACCAGGGCCCAGGCGCCATTGTCCCAGAGCTTGATGCCATCCAGCAACTCCAACTCCCGATCCTGCAATTCTTCCATCAAGCGACGCATGACCAGGCCCTTGGCTTCCCAGGGACAGGCTGTGGATTTAGCAACCCAGTTAAAGTCAGGCAGCTCCTGTAACAGCCTTTCCAGCCCTTGCTCTTCCGCCTGCCTGAGCAGAACCAGCAGGGTATAGAGATCATCGGCCAGCAGGTAGAACCCCTCTTCATCCTGCGCCCACTGATTCTGAATCAGGCCGGGATTAGTCTTGACCGGCTGAATCACCGCCCCCCGCTCTTGCAGGCGGCGGGCCAGGGCCTGGGGCCAGTGAACAGGATAGGGAATAACAGCTTGCTCTTTCCTTTGGGCATAGAGCCAGGTTTTCAGTATCTGAACCTGAGCGGGAGCCAAATACATTCCCCCGGGCAGAACCAGGGATAAGCGTTCCCCTTCTTCCCCAAACCAGAGCCCCAGGTCCAATCTTTCTGTTTGTACCAGACTGATCAGCTGTTCCAGCTGCTGTTCCCCGTCCTGGAGATAGATGAGACGAAAACCGGTATCCTGAAAGATCCGGGGTAAAATCTGGGCCAGAGCCGGAGTCAGGGCCCCTACCCCAATTCGCCATTGATAATTTTGTCCCCGCGGACGGAAATTGAGCAAAAAGCCGGTATATTCATCCAGTCCACTGGGCAAAGGCATAACCCGCCCCAGATGTCCGGCAGCTGTGCGCCGCATCCCTTCCCGTCCCAGCAGATTTTCCACCTTGCGTTCTTCTGCCGGAGTTAAGCTGGCTCCCTGCTGATTGAGGAGCAAAACCCGGGCCCGGTTGCCCTGCCCGCTGCCCTGAATATGCACCCCGCCACTGGCAGCCAGACTGCGAATCAAGTAGCGGCTGGCACCACCGGTCAGAATGCCGGCATCCCAGACCACCATCCCTGCTCCCAGCAATCCCGCCAGAACAGCATGTTTCAGCATTGCTGCCGCCGGAGAATGGTCAGTGCTGACTAACAGGGCAGTTTCCGGCTGGAATAGAGTGGCAAAAGCAGCCGCCACTTTCACCGCCTGTTCCGGAGTCAGTTCCCGGTTAATTTCTCCCACAATCCCCTCGCGCCCGAAGAGCGTACGGGGCTGGCGTTCTCCCCAAACCAGGTTTTCCCGCAGGCGGGCTCCGCTTTCCACCCGTTTCTGGGGCCAGATTTTTACCCCGGCATCTACATAAACCCGTTCGCCCAGTACCGTACCATCTCCGATCACCGCACCTTGATAAATCCGGCTCCCCTGACCCACCTTGACCTGACGGCAGAGGATAGCCCCGCGGATTTCTGCTCCGGCACCTATATTTACCCCTTCCCAGAGAACAGCCCGTTTAAGGCTGGCTTTGCTGCCGAGATGACAATTGCGGCCAATCACCGTAAAAGGCCCCACATAGGCCTCCGCATCAATAACGGTATCCGCTCCGATAAAAGCCGGCCCTTCCAGATAGGCCCGGGGATGGATTTTTGCCCCTGCCTCAGCCCAGACCCCCGGAGCTACCTGTTGACCGCCCAGTTCCAGCTGCACCCCACCGGCCAGCACGGCATAATGGGCTTCTGCATATTGTTGCAAATTGCCGATATCACACCAGTACCCCGCCAGGATACAGCCGAAGAGCGGTCTCCCTTCCGCCAGCAAGCGGGGAAAGAGATCTTTACTGAAATCAAACTGCTGACCTGCCGGAATATATTGCAATACCCGGGGTTCCAGGATATAGATCCCGGTATTGACCGTATCACTGAAAACCTCACTCCAGCTGGGTTTTTCCAGGAAACGATAGATACTGCCATTTTTATCAGTCATCACTACCCCGTATTCCAGAGGTGTCTGGACCCGGGTCAAAACCAGGGTTGCCCAGGCACCCTTTTGCCGATGAAACTCAATGGCCCGGCTCAGGTCAAAATCCGTCAGCGCATCACCACTGATAACAATAAAAGGTTCATCCAAAAATTCTTCTGCATTTTTGACACTGCCAGCAGTGCCCAGGGGAGTTTCCTCCAGAAAATAGCGCATTTCCACCCCCCAGTCACTGCCATCGCCAAAATATTCCATAATGGCCTCCGGCAGATACTGCAAGGTAACCCCAATCTGACGGATGCCATGTTTTTTCAGGAGATTGACAATGTGTTCCATCACCGGCCGGTTCAGTAAAGGCGTCAGAGGTTTGGGCCGGTCACAGGTTAATGGTCTCAGTCGGGAACCTTCCCCTCCCGCCATAATAATGGCTTTCATAGCCAGACCTCCGTTCTCTATTATTGTTCTGCCAGAATTTCTTCATAAACTGCTACCGTAGTGCGGGCAATTTTGTCCCAGTTATAGATTTCCAGCACCTCCCGGTAGGCCCTTTCTTCCACCTGCCGGGCAAAGGGCGGATCACAGAGAATTTTCAGCACATTATCGGCCAGGGAATCAGGAGAACCTACATAGCATTTCAAACCATTTACGCCATGTTTAATAATTTCCCCCAGTCCACCGGTATCACTGACTACCACTGGCGTCCGGGCCGCCATAGCTTCCAGGGCCACAATACCAAAAGGTTCATACAGGCTGGGAAAAACCGCAACGGAAGCAGAACGGTACAGTTTATTACGGGTCACATCATCGATATAACCGGTAAAATAAATTCTCTCTGTCACGCCCATCTCCCAGGCCTTTTGCCGCAAATAACCTTCCGCCGGCCCTCGACCGGCGATAACGAACTTGGTCTGGGGATGGTAATGGAGAATTTTCGGAATGGCATCCAGCAAGACATGCGCCCCTTTTTCATGCACCAGCCGTCCTACGAAAAAGACGATTTTTTCGGTAGGATGGGCATATCGATTGCGAAAATCCGGTTCAGGTTCGGTTTGAAAATCCTCCGGCCTTACGCCGTTCGGTATGATACGGATTTTGTCTTCCGGCAGAGAGAATATGTATCTCACCTCATTATGCATATATTGACTGCAAACAATCACCCGCCAGGCTTCATAAGTCAGCCACCACTCCACATCACTGATATAGCGCTGGTTATCATCATGCAGCCCCCAGTTGCGCCCGAATTCAGTGGCATGAATGGTAGCTACCAGTGGAATGTTCTGAGCGTGTTTAACCGCCCGGCTGACATATGCAGTTAACCAGTCATGGCAGTGAACAATATCCCAGGGGGCTGATTGGCTATCCCGCAAAGTCATGGTGAATTCCAGCATGGCCAGGTTCAACTGCAAAATCCAGGTGCGAAAATCCGGAGCCCGCAAATGATATGGCTGGACGCGATAAACCTCCACCCCCTCTATATTTTCATAGGCAGGCAGGTTATCTCCCCCGCAGGTGACAACCTGAATTTCATGGCCCTGTTTGGCCGTGGCCAGAGTCAAATCATGCACATGCCGGGCCAGACCGCCTACGCTTTTGGGCGGAAACTCCCAGGAATACATTAATATACGCACTGTCATCCCCCTTTCGTTCTGGATTTACTTGATTAGTTTATCCAGCGGGACGGAAAAATATGATAAAAAAAGGGCATGGTTTACACCATGCGCCCATTGTGAACAATAAAGGACCAGTTATTGCCATTGTTATTATCCCAGTTATTGGCACTGTCCTTGAAGCAGAAATTAAGCCTGGTCCCTTCGGCCACGGTTATGGTTTTTTCCCAGCCATGGCCGGTAAAATACATGGGATAGTCGGTTACCATCTGCCAGTTGTCATTGGAACCATACCCTACATGCAGGTAGATTTGCTGGGCTCCGCTTTTAGCCAGCAGGCCGTTATACAGGATTGTCACTTCCTGACCAGCCGTAATCGGGGTAGGATCCACAGTCACACCGCCCTGTAGCTGGCTTTCTGCCATCTCCTTCAAGCGGTGATCACTATCGCGGAAATTGGTGTGTTTCATTTCCACCATCATTTCACCTCCTCAGGAGATAACTTCCAGCCGCCAATTGTGGCCATTGTTGTTATCCCAGTTATTGGCCGCATCCCGGAAGCAAAAATTCAATTCATGGACATCCTGGACCTGGATGGTATTTTCCCAGCCCCGGGCAGTCCGCACCATAGGCATGTCCAGGGAATCATGCCAGTCCGGACCATAGCCGGCATGCAAATATACCTGGCTAGCACCGCTATTGGCCAGGAGGCCATTGTAGATAATGGTCACTGAACCCCCGCGGGCTACCGGCAGGGGCCCGGCTACTACACCATTGACCAGGTGCCCTGTGCCCTCAATGGCGATATGATGCACCGTCTTCACCTCCATTAGGCTCGCAAATTGTTGTTGATAGCTACTGACCAGTTGAGGCCATTATTGTTATCCCAGTTATTGGCACTGTCCTTGAAGCAGAAATTGAGGCTGCCGGGATGTTCTACTGACAGCACCTTCTGCCAGCCATTGGCCGTTTTCTGCATGGGGTAATCACAAACATATTCCCATTTATCCCCATAACCCACATGCAAGTACACCTGGTCAGCTCCCGACCGGGCCAGTAAGCCATTGTACTGAATCCGGACCAGATCACCCGCCTTGATAATGTCCGGAGTAACCTCAATTCCCTGTTGTTCAATCCGCATATAAATCACCTCCGGCATTAGTATGATACCAGCAGGGCAAATCTATGCTAAAAAAATAGCCCTCGGTTTAACCGAGGGCAAAAAACTGGCTATTTTCTTAACCAGCGTTTAATGGCATATTTTACCGTTTCTTTATTCATATCCGCAATGGAGGTAGTCAGGGGAATCTGTTTGGGACAAACCCGCACACAGTTCTGGGAATTACCACAATCCGTAATCCCCCCATCTCCCATAATGGCTTCCAACCGCTCTTCCTTGTTCATTTCCCCGGTCGGATGAGTGTTGAACAAGCGCACCTGGGAGATAGCTGCCGGACCGATGAATTTGGATTTGCTGTTCACCTGGGGACAGGCTTCCATGCAGCAACCACAGGTCATACAGCGGGATAATTCATAGGCCCATTCCTGGGTTTTGGCCGCCAGTTTGGGCCCTGGCCCCAGATCATAGGTACCATCGATAGGAATCCATGCTTTGACTTTTTTCAGATTTTCAAACATGATGCTGCGGTCTACCATCAAATCGCGAATCAGGGGAAACTTGGTCAGAGGTCTCAATTCAACAGGCTGTTGTAACTGGTCAATCAAAGCCGAGCAAGCCTGTCTGGGAACCCCGTTTATTAGCATTGTACAGGCCCCGCAAACTTCTTCCAGACAATTGCATTCCCACACTACCGGCGTAGTTTTTTCCCCCTGGGCATTGACGGGATTTTTTTGAATTTCCATCAAGGCGGAAATTACATTCATATTGGGCTTATACGGGATTTTAAACTCTTCCCAGTAGGGTTTGGCCTGGGGACTTTCCTGCCGCCGTACCCGCAGGTGAATGTATTTTTGTTCAGCCATCAGGCCTTCACCTCCGATTTATCCACATCGTATTTGCGCGGCCGGGGCTTGATCAGGGAGACATCCACCGGCTCATATTCCAGCCGTGGCCCAGCGGGAGTATAGAAGGCCTTGGTGGTCTTCAGCCAGTTTTCATCATCCCGGTTGGGAAACTCCGGCTTATAATGGGCACCCCGGCTTTCATTGCGGGCAATAGCCCCTCTGGTAATCACCCGGGCCAGCTGCAGCATACCCCAGAGATGGCGCACAAACATCACACACTGGTTGGACCAGCGGCCGGTATCCGCCAGATTGATATTCTGGTAGCGCTCCATCAATTCCTGAATTTTGGCATCGGTTTTTTCCATCCGGTCATTATAGCGCACTACCGTGACATTATCGGTCATCCATTTACCCAGCTCTTCATGAAGCAGATAGGGATTTTCCTTGCCATTCATCCGGTAAATGGCTTCCACCTTTTCCTCCTGCCGTTTGCGCTCCTGTTCAAACAGCCTTTCCTCCAGAGCAAAGGCCGACTTGCTCAAACCGCTGGCATAGGCCACTGCTGCCGGTCCCACTATCATGCCACTATAAATGGCAGAAAGCAGGGAGTTGGCACCCAGGCGGTTAGCACCATGGTACTGGTAGTCACATTCCCCGGCAGCAAACAATCCGGGAATATTGGTCATATGATTGTAATCCACCCAGAGCCCGCCCATGGAATAGTGGACACCCGGGAATATCTTCATCGGCACTTTGCGGGGATCTTCCCCAACAAATTTTTCATAGATCTCCAGAATCCCGCCCAGCTTGCGGTCCAGCACTTTAGGATCTATATGGGAAACATCCAGATAAACCATGTTCTGACCATTTATCCCCAGTTTCAAATCCACACAGACATAGAAAATCTCCCGGGTAGCGATATCCCGCGGTACCAGGTTCCCATAGGCCGGATATTTTTCTTCCAGGAAATACCAGGGTTTACCATCCTTGTAAGTCCAGACCCGACCGCCTTCACCGCGGGCCGATTCGGACATCAAACGCAATTTATCCTCTCCTGGAATAGCAGTAGGATGGATCTGAATAAACTCCCCGTTGGCATAGCAGGCGCCTTGCATGTAAACTGCCGCCGCCGCCCAGCCGGTATTGATAGTGGAGTTGGTACTCTTGCCAAAGATCATGCCCGGGCCACCGGTGGCCATAATCACCGCTTCACCCCGGAAGGCCCTGATTTCCATGCTAGCCAGGTTCTGGGCGGTAATCCCCCGGCAAATCCCCTGCTCATCCAGCACAATGGAAAGGAAATCCCAGCCCTCATACTTTTGCACCAGACCAGCTGCTTCCCAGCGCCGTACCTGTTCATCACAGGCATAAAGTAATTGCTGGCCGGTGGTCGCTCCAGCAAAAGCGGTACGATGGTGTTTGGTACCACCAAAACGCCGGAAATCCAGATGTCCTTCCGGTGTGCGGTTGAACATTACTCCCATCCGGTCCATCAAATGGATAATTCCAGGTGCCGCTTCACACATTTTCAGCACCGGTGGTTGATTGGCCAGAAAGTCCCCGCCATAAATGGTATCATCAAAATGCTCCCAGGGAGAATCCCCTTCCCCCTTGGTGTTAACGGCACCATTAATCCCCCCCTGGGCACAAACGGAGTGACTGCGTTTTACCGGTACCAGAGAGAAAAGATCAACCTTGAAGCCAGCCTCTGCTGCCTTAATGGTAGCCATCAGGCCGGCCAGGCCGCCACCAACAACGATAATCTTCTTTTCCGCCATCTTCCTTCTCACCCCTTTAGCCTCTGATAAAGCCGAACAGCGCATTCAAGCCTACAGCAGTAATAACGATAAAGAATATGCTCCAGATGATAGTACTGGTTCTCTGAGCTTTAGGCCCAATGGTAATCCCCCAGGAAACCAGAAAAGCCCACATGCCATTGGCAAAATGGAAAGTAGCAGCAATCAACCCGATAGCATAAAGAACAGCATTAACTGGATTGGAAAGCAAATTATGCATAAACTCAAAACTCATTTCAGTGCCAAAGAACAGGGTTTGCAAACGGGTATTCCAGACATGCCAGATGACAAAAATTAAAGTGATGATACCGGAAAGCCGCTGAATCCAGTAAAACCAGTTACGATAATACCGGTATTGAAAAACATTGCTCTCTCCCGTCAGAACAATCCAGGTCCCGTAAATACCATGGAACAGAAGCGGCAAAAAAATCAGGAGTAACTCAATGAAGATAAGATAAGGAATACTCTGAAAAAACTCCACCTTTTCATTAAAGGCTTGTGCCCCTTTCAGGGCAAAGGAATTGGTAAACAAATGCTCCAGCAGGAACAAACCAACTGGAATCACCCCCAGAAGGGAATGGAGCTTGCGGATGAAAAAATGATTATCCGCCATAAAGCCAAAACCTCCTCCCATGATGATTGCTTTTCAGTGATATCGTTTACTTGCAAAAAGCATGCCATAAAAAAATTAGACAGGTTAAGCCTCAGACTCACCGGCCTTTATTCTTATTTCTTGTTTTTATAAAAATGTGGCTAATGAATCGTCTTTTCTTTTCTATTTTCTAAAATTTTTAACCTATGCTGCTTGTTCCTGATTAAGGTATTGACTTCTGCCACCGCCTTTGCTATAATAACCTTTGTCTGCGGGGCGTAGCGCAGTTTGGTAGCGCGCCACATTCGGGATGTGGAGGCCGCAGGTTCGAATCCTGTCGCCCCGACCAGTGCCTGCGGACATGGCGGAATTGGCAGACGCGCTAGATTCAGGTTCTAGTGGGCTTACGCCCGTGGAGGTTCAAGTCCTCTTGTCCGCACCAAATCCCACGCAAAAAACCGTTGCCGAAAAGCAACGGTTTTTTATATTTTTAGATTTAACATAATCGTGCTATAATCCAGTAAATCAACCAGGTGTTTGTCTATAATTTGCTGAACTTAATTTCTTTTTCACCCAGGCCTTGCATTTCTCATCCCTCACTAATCTGCTTATATCCATATTTTACCCTATTTCCCGCCAAAACAAAAGAAAAAGGCCGGTAGTAACCGACCTTTTCAGTTAATATCCACTTTGATGCTGCGTCCTCGTCCCGCTTTGGGGATCCGGATTTCCAGGATGCCATTGCGGTAGGATGCCCGGGCTTCTTCTGCCTTTACCGCCGCCGGCAGGGTAAAGGTGCGGGCAAAGGCGCCATAGAACCGTTCAGCATGATGGTAGTCTTCATCTCTGGTTTCCGCACTGCGCTTGATTTCTCCCCGGATGGTAACCGCATCTTCGGTAACCCGCACATCCAGATCCTCCCTGGACTCAAGGCCGGGGATTTCCGCTACCACCACCACTTCATTTTCCGTCTGATAGATGTCCACCCGTGGCCCCGCTACCTGATAGCCCAGAAAGCCCTCCCGGCTGCGGCCTACCGCTTCCTGGACAAAGCGGTTGAACTCGCGAAAAGGGTCAAAGGGTATAAGGGTCATCTTCATCACCTCCCCTTATACTCTTTTCCCGTGACGGGCAGAATTATGCAGATTTAATAACCTTGAGCATCAGGTTTAACTTTTCCACGGAACAGCCAGTGGACAAAAACGGTATAACCCAGAACAATCGGCACGCCACAAAGGGCGATAATCAGCATGACCTTAAGGGTTAGGGGCGAAGAAGATGCATTATAGATAGTCAGACTGCGGGCCGGATCCAGGGCGGGAACCAGATTGGGATAAAGACCAGCAGCGGCGATCAGCACCAGACCAGCCATAGTAAGAGATGAAGCCAGAAAAGCGGATGTTCCCTGACCCCGGCGTCCAAAATAGATTACAGCTCCCATCGCCAACCAGGTCAGAAGCGGCAATATCCACAACCAGGGATATTTGCTGAAATTGGTAAAAAGATGGGGCGCAACCAGCCAGCTGAAGAGGGTAACCGCCAGATAGAGTGCAACCACTCCGCCCCAGATACCAGGCAGGAGCTGCCGGGCCCGCCCTGCCAGCGGCTCTCCTGTTTTCATCATCACATAGGTTGCCCCTTGCTGCAGGAAAGCTGCCAGTCCCAGCACCCCTACCAGCAAGGCAAAAGGATTAAGTAAACCGAAAAAGCCACCTGTATAATATTGCTGGCTATCGAGAGGCAGGCCTTTGAGTACATTGCCCAGAGCTACCCCGAAGAGAAGAGCTGGTAAAGCACTGCCCAGGAAAAAGGCCCTATCCCATAAATTATGCCAGGCCGGACTTTCATCCTTATTCCGAAACTCGATGGCTACAGCCCGGAAGATAAGGGCAAACAAAACCAGCATCAGGGCCAGGTAAAATCCGCTGAAGACGGTAGCATAAACCAGGGGAAAGGCGGCAAAAAGAGCTCCACCACCGGTTAACAGCCAAACCTCATTGGCATCCCAGAAAGGACCAATAGCATTGAGAAGCTGGCGCTTTTCGTCATCATTTTTGGCCAGCAGATAATAGATGGTACCTACCCCCAGATCAAACCCATCCAGAATGGCATAACCAACGATCAGTATCCCTACCAGCAAAAACCAGGCAGTGTTGAGGTCCATCCTACTTCACCTCCTGTACATCTTCAGCCATGGCCTTGTTAATGATGCGGCGAATCAGATATACCAGCATCCCGAAAAGGAAGGAATAGATGAGCACAAAGGCCAGGATGGTCAGCAATATCTGTCCCGCCGGCAATGGAGAAGCAGCAGCTTGAGTTTTTAACAAACCATAAACAATCCAGGGCTGCCGCCCAATTTCTGCCGCCATCCAGCCCAGCTCATTGGCCAGAAAGGGCAGGGGCAAAGACCAGAGTAAAGCTTTCAGGGTAAAAGTATGTTCATAGAGTTTGCCCCGATACAGCAGCCAGAGAGCCCAGAGCAGAAGTACAGCGAAAAAGCTGCCTAACACCACCATCAGACGGAAGGAATAGAAACTGGCAGCCACCGGCGGCCGTTCTTCGCGGGGAAAATCCTTCAAGCCTTTTACTTCCGCCTGAGGATCCCCAAAGGCCAGCCAGCTCAGCGCCCCGGGCACACCAATTTCCAGCAAATTGCGCTCCTGGGACGGGGCAGGAATACCTATCAGCAACAGTGGTGCCTGTTTTTTGGTCTCCCATAACCCTTCAAAAGCGGCCAGTTTGGCCGGTTGCGTTTCCGCCACCTGCTTGGCGTGAATGTCACCCAGAAATACCTGGAGCAAGCTGGCTACTAGTGCCACTACCAAAGCCAGTTTCAAGGAGTGCCGGGCCAATTCCACCCGTTTCTTTTTCAGCAGGAGATAGGCACTGATTGCCATCATGAAAAAGGCACCGGTGATATAAGCCCCATCCAGAGTGTGTAGATAGCGGGGGATAGTGGATGGGTTGAAGACAGCAGCAGCAAAATCGGTAAGAATGGCCCGCCCGCCTTCCACTTTGAAACCAGCAGGGGTTTGCTGCCAGGAGTTAGCTACAATAATCCAGAAAGCTGACAGACTGCTGCCCAGAGCTACCATCAGAGCCGCAAAGAAACGCAAGCCAGCAGAGATTCGTTCCCGGCCAAAGATGAGCAGAGCAATAAAGGTGGATTCCAGGAAAAAGGCAAAGACCCCTTCCGCTGCCAGCGGAGCACCAAAAATATCCCCCACGAATTTAGAGTATTCCGACCAGTTGGTGCCGAACTGAAACTCCATCGTGATGCCAGAAGCTACCCCAACGGCAAAACAGGCCACAAACAATTTGGTCCAGAAGCGGGACATTTCATCATAAACTTTTTTCCCTGTGCGCCAGTGTTTGTACTCAATAAAGGCCAGCAGGGCCGCCAGACCGATGGTCAAAGGCGGAAAAAAGAAGTGAAAAAAGGCGGTCAGACCAAACTGAATCCGCGAAAGCAAAACAGCATCCATCAAAACCCCTCCTTGTCGCTATTGTATACTAAATTAGTGAAGTTTATGCTCAAAAAGAAGCGCCCGCAGGCTAAAGGTTGGCAAAGTTCTGCTCCCTCAATGCCTCCACCAGTTTCCCCTGGATCCTGGCCAGAGCCTGGTGAATGGAACAGGCAGGCGCTCCTTTTTTATTGCAGGCAGCATAATCCAGTAAACACTTATTGATGGCCAGCGGCCCCTCGATGGCTTCCACTACCTCCAGAAAGGTAATTTCTTTCGGCTTTTTGGCCAGCTGGTAGCCTCCACCCGCCCCGCGGATAGATCGGACAATTCCAGCTTTGATCAAGGAAGGCATGATTTTCAGCAAAAAGCGCATCGGGATCACTTCCTCTCTGGCTATTTGCTGGGCCTCCACTTTTTCCCCCTGGTGCCGGACCAGACAGGCTACAGCCCGTAAAGCGTAATCGGTGGCCTGATTGAGTACCATAACCCATTCTCCGTTCATTGTTTACTATATCAGTAAACTTTCTGGTTAAATAATACCACTTTTCCAGCCTTCTGTCAAGATGCAAAAAAAAAAAAAAGAGACCCGGAGGGTCTCGTGCAGGCTGTTAGTGCCAGAGGGTGCGGGCCAGTACCCGAAAGAATCTCATCAGCATCTCCCGGTCCAGCTGTAAATCCTGCTGAAAAGGATGTATCATCAACACCAGACCGGATTCCTTGAGTTTGGCCGGCACATCCATTGATTGCAAATCAATCAGGGAAGCTCCCAGTCTCTGAAAGAACCGACAACGGCGGTCAAAATCATCATCAGTGCTCTTCACTTCCATTATCAGTCCCTGTGCCTCAGGATGCTGTTGCCGGATTTCCTGCAGCATAGCCTGATAAAGTCGGGCTCCATAACCCTGACTCTGAAAGGCAGGCAAAATGCCGATATAATCCAGAAAGGCCAGCTGCAAATCCTGGAGATAATAGTAGACAGCATAGCCTACCAGTTCTTCATCCTCTTTCAGGACCAGGTAATGCATCTCATTGGGGGCAATCAGGGAATGATCCAGCAGTTTCTGGGTAATTTCCCTGACCTCATAGTTGGACAGGTCAAACATCAACTGGCAATAACGGATGGATTCCAGATAATCCACAGTCTGTGGACTTTTCACTTCTCTCACGCGCAACATAGCCCCCACCCCTGATCGCTGAATAACCATTCACACTAAAATATATACCGTTCACTTATAATATATACCATTCACCTGCAAAAGCGCAATAGGGCACAAAAAATTAGGACGGAAAAACCGTCCCATTTTTTTGTATTATTTAACTTCCGATATTAATTGCCCAATCCGCCTGATGCCCTCCTCCAGTACTTCCAGACTAACGGCATAGGAAAGGCGCATGGTTCCCGGTTGACCAAAAGCCTCCCCGGGTACAGCAGCCACCTGGACCTCTTCCAGTAACAGTTCAGCCAGCTGAGCGCTGCTCTCTATTGGCCGCCCCTGCCAGCTTTTGCCCAGAACGCCACTGACATCGGGGAACAGGTAAAAAGCACCAGCTGGCCGAGAGCAGTAGATTCCGGGGATTTGCTGCAACAGTTCCCAGCCCCGCTGCCGCCGTCGGTCAAAAGCTGCCACCATCTCCTGCAAGGGCTGCTGGGGCCCGGTTAAAGCAGCCAGAGCCGCCGCCTGGGCGATAGAAGTGGGGTTGCTGGTACAATGGCTCTGTAAGTCCGCCATTGCTTTGGCCCAGGGCAAAGGAGCAGCTGCATAACCGATCCGCCATCCGGTCATGGCATAGGCTTTGGACACCCCGTTGATAACAATGGCCTGCCCGCTCAATTCCGGCACTACTGCCACGATGCTGTGATGCTGGTTACCATCATAAACCAGTTTCTCATAGATTTCATCAGAAATCACCGCCAAACCCCGTTCCAGCAGCCATTTTCCGATACTTTCCAGTTCTTCCCGACTGTACACTGCTCCTGTAGGGTTATTGGGGCTGTTTAATATCAAGGCTTTCGTTCGTCCAGTTATTGCCCTTTCCAGGTCTTCCACCCTGACTTTATAATTATTTTCCCGGCTGGCTGGCACCGGTACCGGTACCCCACCGGCCAGCTTGATCTGTTCCTCATAACTCACCCAGTAAGGTACAGGCATCAGCACCTCATCCCCGGGGTTAATTATAACCTGCAGGGCATTATACAAACTGTGTTTGGCCCCACAGGAAACTACTACCTGGGCCGGACTATATAAAAGGCCATTCTCCTGAGCCAGTTTGGTCACAATCGCTTCCTTCAGTTCTTCTATCCCTGCTACTGCGGTATATTTGGTCATCCCCCGCTCTATGGCCCGCATGGCCGCAGTCTTGATGTGTTCAGGGGTATCAAAATCCGGTTCTCCAACCCCGAAATTGATCACCTTTGCCCCGGCTCTGGCCATTGCCTTGGCTTTACTATCCAGCGCCAGGGTAGGTGATGGAGAAATTCTCAGCGCCCGTTCTGCCAGTTCCATGAAAGTACCTCCCGTTTTATGTATTCACAAGAAGGTCTTTCGACAGCGATTGGCGTTTTCCTTTCTCTTCAGCGAATGTATGCAAAAAACTTAAAGCAATGGGCCGTTGCAAACCTTCCGGAGCCAGGAAGATGCGGCCATCTACCAGTACAATCAACCCCATGTCAAATAGCAAACGGAAGGTATCCTCTCCTAAAAGACAGGAACTGGCATAGATCTGCTGTTGCTGCAATTCCAGCAGCCATTCCAGCAAAATATTAATCCCTGAACTGTCGGTAAAAGTAACATGACTTAAGTCCAGACTAAACTCCGGCTGCAGCTGATATTTTTTCTCATTTCCCAGATTTTCAGCCAGCAGCAAATCCATTTCTCCCTCCAGACTAACTTTCTTGCCTTCCTGTTCTACTAAAACTTTAATACTCATAAGGTACCAGTAACCTCCATCCTGCTCTTCCCGCACTCCACCATTACGATAGAACCGGTACTATCTGTAGCCAGATAGACTTTGTTGCAGTGTTCCAGTATTACCGAGAAACCATACCCAAGGGATTTCTTGGTAGAAAAACCCTTGACCAGCAAGGACTGGGGCAGTTTTTCCACTTCAAAACCGCTCCCTTCGTCCCTGACGACAATATAGAGATTATCTCGATCATCCAGCCCCCAGTTAACCTGCCCGCCCCGGGCATGCTTGAGGGCATTGGTGGCCAGCTCAGAGAGAATCAGCAGCAGTTCCTTGCTGCGTTTCTCCGGATACTGACGCACCTGTAACCAAATCTGGAAATGTTCCCGCAGCTGGCCCAGATCCCGGGCCTCCTTAACCTCCAGCCACTCTTCCAAATTTAATTTATGCCAGAAATCCAGCATTTCTTCCTTTTCAACAAGATGCAGTTTGGATTGAGTGACACTGGCCAGAATATCGCGGTAGATGCGGCGGGTGAACTTCAATTTCCAGTTAACCACCGATTTTTTGTTCGTACGCTCCCACCAGTTGAGGAAAACATCCACTATTTGCGGGTCCCACTGGGCCCCTGCTCCTCGGACCAGCTCCTCTAAGGCCTGTTCAGCCGTCTGCCCCTTCTGATAAATCCGGTCACTGGTCATGGCATCAAAGGCATCGGCGACAGCGATAATACGAGCCCCCAGGTCAATGTCCTCTCCGGCTATGCCAGCAGGATAACCCAGGCCATCCCAGCGCTCATGATGTTGTTCCACCGCCTGCAGGATCCCCTGCATTTCCGGGATGGCTTCCAGAATACGCCGGGATGTTACAGGATGCTGTCTGATCACCACCCGTTCCTCTTCCGTCAGCCGGCCCGGTTTATTCAAAATCAGCTCCGGCACCCCGATTTTACCGATATCATGCAACAAACCGGCCAGATAAATATTTTCCTTTTGCTGTGCCGTCAACCCCATTTCCTCGGCAATAATACGAGCATAGCGGGCCACATTCTCGGAATGACCTTTGGTATAGCGGTCCCGGGCCTCCAGAGCCTGTACCAGAGCCTGGATGGTAGCCAGAAAACGGGCTTTAATGGCCTGGTGCATCAGTTCGTGTTTGAGGATAGCTCCCATTTTTTCCGCAATTAAAGTAGCCACCATCACTATCTCCGGAGGATAGGGTCTCTTGCTGTCTTCCGCTTTTACCCGGTTGCCTATAAGCAAAGCTCCCCGGGTAGTACCATCAATGCGGATGGGAACCACCAGAATATCGCTGTATTCCGGGGAAAGCAAATCCAGTTGCACAGTTTGGGACGCAGTCCCCAGATTCAGTGTTTCCCCGGAAGCGCAGACCAGGGAAAGCAGCCCGACAGTCTGGCGGCTCAGGCTGGCTTCCTCCCCCAGCCCCCAGTGGGCCAGCAGGCGAAAGCCTTCTTCTCCTTCTTCCCTGACCACCACCGTCCCTATCTGGCTGCCGGACATTAGCATTAGAAACAATAAACCCAGCGAATAGGCCTGTTCTGCCTGTAATACAGGAGTGATAATTCTGGCTTGTAAAAACCTTCGTAGATTCTGGCGAAAATGATTAGCCAGTTCGGAATCATCCAGCAGACATTTTTGCCGGCAGCAGATATTTACCAGTAACAAGTCCCCGTAGCAGGAAGCATATAACTTATTCCAGCCCAGGGGAATAGGCTCAGAAAGATAACGATAATCTCCCTCTGCCCTTTTCAGCCTGCGGATTGCTTCCTGGATTGCCGGGCTAAAGCGGCTGGCTATTTGTCGATCACCGGCAATAATTTGCCACTCATACTCGTCATCAAACTTTATTATGGCAGCTGCCCAGGAACCCACCAGGTTTTTCTGAAAGCGGACAAAGAATTCCCAGGCTTCTTCAGCCATAACCTGCCCGTCCATAATTTTTAACACCAGCCGCACCAGCTCCGCCTGCTCCCAGCGCTGCTGCCACCAGGTTTTTTGTTGCTGAAATAATAGATAGTAAACACCGCCTAGAGCCAAAAGCAGCAAAAAGGTCAGTAACCATACAGAGGCCAGTCGATGACCATCATAATACAGCAGGGCCAGTAACAAAGAAAAAAGTATGATATAGAGGGTAGTAACCAGCCAGAAGCGGTTTTTCACTACTGATCACGGCAAACCAGTGCCAGAGGTATCTCCTTGTCGGTCGCTTTCAGTACCCAGCCGTTCTCAGCCGGCACCACCATTCCCAGTAATTGCAGGATCTCAAACAAGGTCGGCCCGATTTCCCAGCCCGTAACGGTTACTCCCAGCAAAGTCAGTTCTTCCAGAAAGTCCAGCACCGCCCCCATCCCGGTGGAATCAATAAACTTAACTCCGCAAAAATTGAATACTACTTCAGTTTCCCCCAGCAACAGGGGTACCAGCTGCTGCTTAAAGGCATCCGCCGTACCCAGGTCCAGCGCTCCGCTAATTTTTATTAAAGCCCGTTCACCCAGCCGCTCTTTTTCCACCTGTAACATATTCTTCCTCCTCATTGCAAGTGTTCTTTATACAGGTAATCCACCCGTAAAATCCCCTGTTCATCTACTGCTACCCGAACGTCTTGCAGACCTTCCTGGACCTTGAACAGCTGACGACCGACCCGGAAGCTGACCCCGGGATAGACCCGGTTAACCAGAATGCGGCGGCCGAAAACAAATTCCACCATCGTGGGAGTGGCCATGGGGCTCCCCAGTTCATTCAATACGGCATTACCGGTCACAATCAAACGCCCACCGCGAAAAATGCTGTCTTTTTTCTCCGCCAGCACATCGCCCCCGGCACTTACCTGACACATATAGGCACCCTGGCCGGTAAAGACTATCTTACCGCTGGCCTCCAGTTTACTGTTATGGGCATAAGCCAGCTTAATATCAGAAGCGGAATTGATGGTGGCCTCCAGGTCAATAATCTCCTTTTCCAGCCGCAAAATGGCTTCCTGAATTTCCAGCTCATCAGCCACTTCCAGTACACCTAATCCCACAAACTTGCGAGCCACCAGGCGGATGATTTCGTTCAAACTGTCACTGGGGCTCTGGTTTTGTAACATCTGAACAATTTGTAAAATCAGTTTCGGTAAAGTAGCAAATTTCTGATCCAGCAAATGCGCAGCAAACGTCCTAAGCCATAGCGAGCCAGGTCTTCACTGCCAAAGGCCGGATGCTGTTTGAGCTGTACTACTGCCAGCAGGAGGGATTCCAGTTCCCCCTTGATTTCCCGCAGACGGTAGATAATTTCACTGTTAATGGCATCCATACCCCCTGCCACCAGGGTTGCCCCGACCACGTTCTTATGGACGGTGATATTGCCTCTGGCCTGCACTGAACCCTGGGTGACACTGCCATGGATTTCCACATCGCCTCCGGCGATGACACTGGCACCATCCATGACATTGCCCCAAACTACTACGTGGCCATCAAAGCGCACATTGCCGGAAGCCAGGTTAACATCCCCCTGCACCGTGTAGATGGGTAAAACACTGATGACCGAGTTTTTCAAAATCGGCCGTCCAGCCGTTACCGCTACCGCCACCTGGCCATCTTCCATCAACGTGGCCCCCTGCTTCACCAGCAGCTGTGGTTCTTTGTATTCCGGCACAGGAATAATTTCCCCGGTTACTGTCATCCCGGGCCGCCCCGGCCTGGCCGGATATTTGCGGGCCAGAATCTCCCCGGCTTCCACACTGGGAATGGTCCGGTGTTCATAGAAGTTAATCCGCTGCTCCTCTTCCATCTCATCCAGTCGTGCCTGCTGGGTTTCATCCAGAAAATAATACTCGATTTTTCCAGCCTCGCCTGGAACCATGGGGCGTCCTCTGGCCACCAGATAGCGACCCCCATTGATACGGGCCTGCTCCACCGCCTGGATATCCACTCCATATACAACCCCATGCTCCTTGAGGATGTTTACCAGCTCGGTAGTGGTGAAAGGAACCGGTTCAAGGATCTGAACTGCTTCGGCCCTGACAGTCAAACGGGTTTGGGGCGGTTGGTCTGGAATTTTCATTTTCGCCCCTGAAGCGTAAGTGATGGCCAGATAGGCCTCCAGTTTGTCCGGGGTCAGCTGCACTTCCGCCAGACGTAAAGGTGGCCTGTCCTCAGCACTGACCACCACCCGGTCCCGGGGACTGACCATGGTTTCCTTCTGAATCAGCTGGCCATTGACCATTACCCTGGTCTCGGGTCCCGGTGTGATACTGGGATAGCGTCCCCCTTTTACCGGTGCCCGTACCACCACCTGACCATTGCTGATAGCCACAGTGCCATCCTGGGTCTTTTCTTCCAGTACCGATTCTACCAGTTCCGCCAGCTGATGTTCATCCAGTTCTGTCTTCCCTTCCGGCAACTTCACCTTGATTTTTACCAGCTCATCCTGTTCATTCTGAACCAGCACCTGCACTTCCAGTTCCTCCGGGTGCCGGCCCAGTTCCACTGCCGCCCGGGCTATTGCCGCTTCTATTGTCCTGTCCTGAAAAATCCATTCCCTGACTGCCATCTCTATCACCTCCGCTCAGCCAGGAAGCGGCCACGGCTGCTTCCTGGGCCAGTTCCTGTACCCAGCGCAAGTCTCGCATCAGGTCATTGCCTTTGTGTTGTTCTTCATTAATAATAATAATTAAAACATCCACCAGCAAGGGGTCAAATTGCTGACCGGCTTCCCGCATCAGCTCTTCCAGAGCCTCCACCAAACTGCGGGGAGGCTGGTAATGCCGGAAATTGAGGATGGCATCAAAAGTTTCCGCCACCGCCAGGATTCGCGCCCCCAGGGAAATTTCATCCCCCTTCAGACCAGCAGGATAGCCCCGGCCGTCCCAGCGCTCATGGTGTTGTTCAACCATTTCCAGGATTTCTTTATCCACCATCTTCTGGCCCTGTAAAATCTTGCGAGCATACTTGACATGGTCCTGAACCAGATTTTTTTCCAGAAAACTGAGGGGACCCGGTTTGGTCAGCAGCTGGCGCTCTATGGCCAGCATTCCGATATCGTGGATCAATCCCGCCCGCCAGATTTTGCGGGCCTGATCCGCCGGCAAGCCCAGGGCCAGGGCCATTTTTTCTGCCAAATCGGCAGTACGACGCAAATGGCCACCCAGAAAGGAGACATAGGCCTGGCAGGCAGAGGCCAGCAATCGGTAGGCATCATCCTGTTTTTGCAACAAGCTGGCCACAAAATTTTTGATACCCAGATTGAGCCCCAGGCTGCGGGCCACGGTCCCCCCCAGCTGCCATTCTTCTTCAGTGAAAGGATGATACCCCCACTTGTTTTGCAACACCAGATAACCCTGAACTTCATTGTTGGACAATAAGGGATAGACCATGATGTTGTGCAGGGAATCTTCCTGTTCTCTGGACCATAGTCCTAACACGGCCAGGTTATTTACCAGCAAGCCCTCCTCCCTGCTTTGAGCCAGCAGCAACAGGGCCTCCAGGGTCTGGTCCAGACAGATAATGGGCAATTCATGTTCTTCATCTACCGCCACAGTCACCTGGTTCCTGGCAATGATAAAAGCCTGTCTGGCCCCGGTAGCAGCAGTTAAAAATCTGAGGACCATGCGGGGCAAAGCCAGCTCCAGTTCTCTTTCGATCCTGATGGGAGCGCCTGCTTCCCCCGGGCCGGCAATCCCCGTGATATAAGCCCTGTTAGCCGCCTTTAAAACTGGTCCCTGCTGCCATAACTCTATCACCCGGGCCAGCCGCCAGCCTGTCTCCGGTGCCAGGGTTTCCGGCACCTGGTTGATATTCACCAGGGGAGCAAAAGCATATTTTTCTTTTTTTCCCTTGAATTTAACAGGCAGTTCCTGTAATTCCCCTAGCAAATAAGGAATATGTTCAATCCTGATGGTCCTGATCCCCCGGGGCAAAGGAAGCAGTTCCTGCTGCCCCCGGACTGCTACCCCGAAAGCCAGGTAAAGCTCCCAGGTTCCCTGTTCCTGGCGGCGAAAAACCGCACCGCCCGGCAAGCCGCATAATAATTCCAGCATTTCCTGCAACAGGTCTTTATACTCATTTTCAGTCAGCTGATGCTGTAACAGCCGGGTAGAATGATCGGCCAGACGCAAAGCCAGGCGCTGATAGTTTCTCTTCGCTGCCCAGAACTGGCGCTCCCTGATGATTTTATCCCATTGCCAGAAATTAGCCCCGGCCATCACCAGCAGACCCAGCAAATAGCGGGCGAGAAATTCTCCTGAAATCCAGCCTGAGTAATAAGCAATCAAAACTACCCCTTGATGAACCATAAACATCAAGGCCGCTTCCAGCTGTTCATAGGCCAGCAGAATGGTAAGAAGATGGAGATAATAAAAAATAATCAGGGCGCCAGCCTGTCCGGAATGATGAGCTGTTAGCCAGACCAGGTAACCCAGTTCTCCCAGAAAAACCATCCACATCATGGGCCCATGCAGAGGAGCCCGCAGGTAGCGGAGATACTGCAAACCCAGCAAAACCAACCAGCCCAGCAAGGCCAGCTGCCACCAGCCTTCGCTTTTATCCATTGCAGTTAGATAAAGAAACCCGCCATAACCCAGCCAGCGCAACCAGGCCATAGTTATCGCCCAGAACCGTTTGTTGCGGGTTTTCAGCCATTGCCAGACTGGTTCGAACATTTTCATTCCACCTTTGCCGCTTACCGCTCTTTTTCCTGATTAGATAATCTTCGACAATATGTAACAGAATTCCTGCCGTAGACAGCCCTTTTAAGCTAGAATAAAATGTTAACTAGAAAGGAGAGGATAGCTATGACCTCAGTTGCTGCTCTGGCCCTGCTGGGCAGCCCCCGCCACGGCAATTCCTGGACCCTGCTCAACACCGCCTGTCAAATTCTGAGCGAACAGGGGATTAAGGTAGAAATGATAGAACTGCACCGTTTGCAGCTTCACCCTTGCCTGGGCTGCAATGCCTGTGTAACTACCACTCAATGTATCCAGCAGGATGATATGCAATCCCTCTACCCCAAACTGCTATCCTGTCAGTATCTTCTACTGGCAGCCCCAATTTATGCCATGGGCCTCAATGCCCAGACCAAAATCCTGATCGATCGTCTGCAGCCTTTCTGGGGCAAAAAATATGTGCAAAAACAGGCAGTCATCGCCGATCCGCTTCTGGCTTCCCGTCGCCGGGCCTGGTATATCGGTGTGGCCGGCTCCAATTTGCCGGATGTGTTTCAGGGCGCAGAACAAGTAGTAAACTATGCCTTTAAGATGCTGGAAATGAAAAAATTCCCTTCTTTCCTGGTCAAACAGCTGGAAGATAAGGATGCTGTCCTGCATAGACCCGAATTGCTGGCAGAAATAAAAAAAGCGGCAGTGTCCCTTATTGCCGCCGGGAATTAACCGCCACCTCTGCCTCTCCTGCCAGTTTTCTAGCCCAGGGAAAGCTGCTGGCCAAATCGCGCCCGTAAGCCTTTTCTTCCTCCTCCAGCACTTCCAGAAAGGCATCCACTACCCGGGGGTCAAACTGAGCCCCAGCCTGACTGCTGATTTCTGCAACCGCTTCTTCTTTGCTTTTCGGCATACGATAGTGCCGAAAAGATGTCATAGCCGAATAGACATCGGCTACTGCCAGTATGCGGGCATATAGATGAATTTCCTCACCGTGTAATCCCCGGGGATAACCCAGTCCATTCCAGTATTCATGGTGTTGTTCCACCGCCAGCAGCACCTCCGGCGGCAGGCCGTATTTTTTCAGGATCTCACCTCCAAACAGAGGATGCTTTTTTATTTCCAGCCTTTCTCCGGTGGTCAATAGGTCCGGTTTTAAAACTATATCCTGCCTGATCCCGATCATACCGATATCATGGACCAGCGCAGCCTGAAACAATAATTCCAGTTCGCGCCCGGCCAATTTTAATTTTTCCCCTATTTTTACCGCCATTTTTGCTGTTTTTTCCAGGTGACTTTGTAAATAGGGGGCAAAGTGGCCAGCAATTTCGGTCAAAGCGAGCAAACGCTGTTTTTCCATATTGTTTAACAATACTGCAAACTTTTGCTTATCCAGGGTCCGGCTGATGAAATTGGCTAACATTTTGCCACATTCCCAGTCCAAACTGGTAAAGGGCATATTATTTGCCTTATTGGCAGCAATCAGATATCCGCCATTGGCAAGAGGAAACAACATTAAATTATTTATCTTGCCTGCCAGTTCCTGCAACCCGAGAATAGCGGGAGCGTTGATTACTATTCCCTCAGCATGGGTTTTCGTTAGAGCCAGTAACCCCTGAAAATAGTCCCGCTTGATAATTTCCTGGATATTGGCTGGCTCTTTGCCAGCTTCTGCTTTTGCCAGTTCCAGCTGACCGTTAGTGCTGGAAAACAACAGGATTCCGGTTTGCGCTTCAGTGCATGCCAGTAAAGTCTGAAACCAGAACTCGTCCCATGAATGGTAAAAAGCAGCTTCCAGAGTCAGCACCCGGGGAATAATACTGCTCAGGTCTTTTTCTTTTAGCCTGACCGATGACCGCAAAGTCACAAGATATAATTCTTCTGCAACAATTTCCTTAATCGGGTTTAAAGAATAATCAAATTCTGAAATTATAATCTTTTTTTCATAGCATGCTCGCTCTACACAGTCACGAATTTCCGGCCAGAAATCCTTTTCCTGTTCACTCAGAACGCCAAAAGCCAGTACAGGCTGCCAGCTACCTCCCATTTTTTTTATCACCAGTCCACCCGGACACGTTGTAACATAAACCAAAATAGCGCTTGCAGCTTGTTTTAGGTCTTTTTCTACTCCTTCGCCTGAATACTGCTTTCTCTCTATTTCCACCAGTATACGGACAAGATTGGCAAAAGCCTGTTTATGTACAGCATGTAGATAACTGTCGACCAGATTACGCCATCGAAAAAAAATCAATCCAAAGGCCAAAATCGTAAAGATAAAGTAAAGAAGCAAAAAATTTGAACTAATTAAGCCAGTTATTTTCAGCACGACCACTAATATTTGTTGAGCAATTACTATCGGTGTAAGTTCCACAAAGTCATAACTATATAACGCTAATAAAATAAGGGGAATCACACCATAATCAGCAAAACCATGACCATTCCACACCAGACCCAAACCGAGCAAATGCTCAATAACCAGTACGCTCCAGAACACTGTCCCCGCCAGTCTTCGTATCCAGATCCGATATATAATAATGAACCATATTGCTAAAATAACCAGCGCTGCTACTATCCAGGTTGTGGGTTTATGGAAATATAAATATCCCGCCAAAATCATACCCAGATAAAAGCAAAAACGCAAACAGCGGATGATAGCCAGCCATACCTGTCTTTGTTTCACATTTTGAGTAAAAAAATAGACCATAGCTGCCACCTCCGCTGTTAGGTATTACCTTTTTTTTTTTTTGTTTTATTTTACCATTTTTTTATTTATTGTTCAAGATTCCCCTTTCTTTTTCTCCGCCCGTCCATACCGGCCACACCCGGTGAAAACCCTCTTTGGATAGGGCTTTCTGCAACTGTTCCTCCGTCAGGCTGAAAAAGACCCGCTCCAGAGACAGGTGCTGGGTACGGTGACATAACAGAGCCTGTTTTTTCACTTCCACCCATTCCCCGACATCCAGTACCGTTGTAACCGGCAGAGAAGGCAAAGCCTGTCTTAACTGCAAATGTTCCCGCACTCCCTGCTCCCAGGCATAATAGTAGAGACGGGCCGGCCGCTCTTCCTCCGGCAGGCTCCAGAAAGCCAGGGTGGCAAAATGACTGATGGCCCGGTGGTCAACATGGCCGCTGATGCCATCCGGCCCGAAGGTCACCAGTGCTTCCGGCCTTTCTTCCTTGAGCAGTTGCACTATTTTCCCCACAATTTCTGCCGGGTTAGCCAGCAGTACCTCCTTATCCCGATAACCCAAAAACTCCACCCGGCTGATTCCTAACACCTCAGCCGCTGCCCGCAGTTCCCGTTCCCGCACTTCTCCCAATTCTTCCTGGCGACAAAGAGGTGGGTCACCGCATTTACCCGCTTCCCCGCGGGTAGCGCACACCAGCACCACCCGGTGTCCCCGCCGGGCATAGCGGGCAATGGTGCCACCGGCCCCAAAGGATTCATCATCCGGATGGGCCAGCACAAACATTAATGTAGCCATCATCCTCACCCCCGATTGGTAAGATAGACGCCTCCAGCTACCAGGAGGCCACCTATAAGCTGGGCCTGTTGCAAGGGCTGCTGCCAGACCAGCCAGGATAAGAGGGCAGCAAATACCGGTATCAGGTTAAGAAAAACAGCGGCCCGGGCCGGCCCCAGGCCCTGTACTCCCTTATTCCAGCCGATAAAGGCCAGCACTGAAGCAAAAATCCCGATATAGAGGATGCCAGTAATCACCTCTGGCCGCTGCCAGGGCAGGGCCATGATATTGATTTGCCCCAGTTCCCAGCCTGCCACCGGATAGAGCAACACAGTTCCAATAGCTGTACTCCAGGCGGTGGCACTCAATACCGGTATTTCCTTCATCACCTGGCGGCTGCTGAAAATATAGACTGTCCAGATGAACAAATCCAGCACCATGGTCAGGTCGCCCCAGTTCAAACCCAGCCGGGTCAAGCGCTGCCAGGAACCCTGGCTCACTACCCAGACCACCCCGGTGAGGGACAGGCCCAGCCCCAGCAGCTGGCGGCGGTTCAGTTTCTCCCGAAACAGGAAATAGGCCAGGGCAGCGATCACTACCGGATTAGCACTGCTGATCAAAGCTGCATTAGTCGGAGTAGTATATTTCAAGGCCAGATACACCAGGGAGTTGAACAAAAATACCCCGCTTATCCCCATTAACAGTAAATGCTTCTGGTATTTTTTTATCTGGGGCCAGGCCAGTTTTTCCTGCCACCAGGCCCAGGGCAGCAAAATCAAGGAAGCTACTGTCCAGCGCAAAGCGGCCAGGGTCCAGGGCGGAATCATTTTAACCAGGAATTTGCCAAAAACGAAATTACCGCCCCAGAGCAGGTTGGTTAACACCAGTATCAGCATGGCCAGACGGTTTTTGTTCAATGCTTACACCTCCAGTAAAGAAAAAAGCACCCCTGTTAGGATGCTACCATGTTACCATTCTATAATAGCTATTATATCATTCCCTGTACCCAGTACAAAATCCTAATGTCATCCTTTTTCCCCGCAATAACCGCAAACCCCCATCCTGGGAGAATTGACTACAGGTAGCATCATATCCTCACCACATTCATGTTCCTCGCCACATTCAGTACAATAAAAGGCATCTTCTTTATAAATACAGCAACTGCACAATTGTACCGCCGGTCTCCCACACTCTACACAAACAAACTCAGGTGGAAGGTTGCGGGCCATTAGTATTACTTTTTCTTTGCGCTTTGCTCCTGTCTTTGTTGATATTACCTTTAATTTTAATACTGTAGTTGAGCCAAAATCATATTCATGTATAAATTCAAGTCCTTCATACAAAACATCATTCAACTTCACTTTCATACTCTTATTTCTTCCAAACATGATATCTGGGTCAGGGTCTGAATCATAAATTTTGCCCTCAATTCTGAATCTGCTCAAATGACCACAACACTCCAGCCACCTGTCTCTTAAAAACTGATCCAGATCCTTTAAAGAAGCTTTCGCAGACACATCCAAATACATACAATATTCTTTCTGATAGTAACCCTGAACCTGGACCCAATAATACACCTCTTCCCCGGGCTGAGTTTTTTCTTTTCTAACCTCACACTTCTCCAGATGCCTCTTGATGGCAACCTTTCCGAAAAGTTCCCCACAATAATTACATTTGATACCTTCATTTTTCTTCTTCATTTTATTCCTTCCTTCTATTTCCTTTGTGTTTACTTTTACACCTTTTTAGCAGTATTTTATCAAATTCACCTTGCCATTTCCATGGTTTATTACTCTTTTATATCATTAATTACCATTCCCAATCAACCAGTTGTACTTCAATAATATATCGTTCCCTGAGCCGCCGTATCCTGCTCTGGGGAGTGACCCCTTCCAGCACCCCTCCCTGCAGGCGAAAGGAGGAAAAAAGCAACTCTTTGGCCTGCCCCTGCCAGTAATATATGATCCGGATGCCTTTTCCTTCCTGCCAGGCCTGCTGCAACAGGCCCCTGATTTTTTCCCTGTCCGCTTCCTCCAGCCTTTTCCAGGGCGGTTTGCCTGCCTGTTCGTGAATAACCAGTTCCCGCATTTCCGGCAATAACATGCGATGTCCCTCCCACAGCTTATTCCCTCTGTCCATAATGAATCCCCGCCTCAGTCAAGGTTCCTCCCCGCATGATGCTGTAACGGCCAAAGCGTTCCCGAATCAGATCACAGGTCTGGTTTAACCGCTCCAGTTTCAGCTTTTCCCCGAAAACATCCAGCTGCAAGGCGGTTTTGGGGCGCAATTTAGAAAGGCCCACTCCTACCAGCCGTACCCTTTTCCCTTCCGGCCAGTAGCGCTCCAGCAAAGTGCAGGCCTGGCGGTAAATATCCTCGGTCAAATCCGAATATTCCCAGAGGCTGGCCGACCAGGAATAGAAATGGAGTTCACTATCCCGCAGGGTCAGGGAAACGGTTTTGCCTTCATATCCTCCCTGACGTACCCGCCGCCCTACCATTTCCGCCAGTTCCAGAATCGCTGCCCTCAACTCCCGGTAACTGGCATAGTCCCGGGGCAAAGTCATCTGATTGCCAATGGATTTGGCCGTTTCCAGGGACCCCGGACTGACCGGGCTGTAATCAATGCCATTGGCTGACATATGTAATACCCGCCCGATGATGCCAAACCGCCGCTCCAGCACCTCTACCGGGAAATTGGCCAGGTCACCGATGGTCTTGATGCCCATAGCCTGCAATTTCCGCTCCGTTCTGCTACCCACGCCAAAAAGCTCCCGCACCGGCAGGGGCCAAAGCCGCCGGGGCACATCTTCCCCGCGCAGCAAAGTTAAACCATCGGGTTTTTCCAGTTCTGCCGCCATTTTGGCTACCAGCTTATTGGGCCCAATCCCGACCGAACAGGTCACTCCTACTTCCTCCCGAATCCGCCGCTTCATCTCCCGGGCCACTGTAAGAACATCACCAAATAACCCCTCACACCCCTTGAGATCAACAAAGGCTTCATCAATGGAAAAGGGCTCCACCAGGGGCGAATATTCCCGGATGATTTGCAGGATGCGGCGGGAGAAAGCCAGATACTGGCCATAGTCAGGACGGACATAGATACCATGGGGCAAAAGGGTTCGGGCCTCCCAGGCAGTCATCCCCGTTTTGACCCCGTATTTTTTGGCTTCATAGGATGCTGCCAGCACAATCCCGCGCCGCTGCTCCCGGTCCCCGCATACCACCACCGGCTTACCCCGTAAGCCCGGGTCCAGGGCCTGGTGAACCGAGGCAAAAAAGGCATTCATATCAATCAGTAGAATAGTGGGCTCCAACGCAACCCCTCCTCTGAACAAATGTTCCGTTTCAGCTCTATTATAATCTTTGAACATCTGTTCTGTCAAGCCCAAAAATAAAACAGAGGTTCGCACCTCTGTTTTATTGCCGGGCACACTCCCCTGTTTGTCCCTTCATAATCTCAATCCCATGGGGCAGGGCGGGCAGGATAACTTCCAGGCATTCCTGTACCGCCTTGGGACTGCCGGGAAGGTTAATGATCAGGGACCGTTTCCGCTGCCCGGCTACCGCCCGGGACAGCATGGCCCGGCTGGTTTTTTTCAGGCTTTCCATCCGCATCACTTCTGCAATTCCAGGAACCAGGCGGTCTATTACCTGCAGGGTAGCATCGGGGGTAACATCCCGCGGCCCCAGCCCGGTGCCACCGGTGGTAAGGATAAGATCCACTCCTCGTTCATCCACCAGCCAGAGCAGTTTTTCCTTAATTACTTCCAGCTCATCGGGAATCACCAGATATTCTGCCAGTTCTCCGCCGATTTCTTCCACCAGCTCCCGGATGACCTGGCCGCTCATATCCTGGCGCTCCCCCCGGGAGCCTTTGTCCGAGGCGGTCAACACCGCAAAGGTGAATTTAGCCATCCTGCAGCACCTCCACCTGGTCCCCTACCTTGATGGGACCACCGGTCAGGATTTTGACAAAAATCCCCTCTTTGGGCATGACACAATCCCCCGCCTGATAATAAATAGCGCAACGGGTGTGGCACTCTTTGCCGATCTGGGTTACCTCCGCCACAGCCTGCGGACCCAGGCGCAATTTGGTGCCCACCGGCAAGCTGAGCAGGTCAATCCCTTCTGTGGTCAGGTTTTCGGCAAAATCTCCGGGGCCTACCTCCAGTCCCAGCTGCCGCATTTTCTCAATGCTCTCCAGAGCCAGCAGGCTAACCTGGCGGTGCCAGGGTCCGCCATGGGCATCTCCGGCCAGACCGAAATCAGGCACCAGTTCCCCGGCACCCACATTTTTCTTGCGCATGCCTTTTTTCTCACTGATACACACTGCTACTATTTTCCCCATTGTTCTTCCCCTTCCCGTAGATAGTGGCCGCTTTTGCCCCCCGTTTTTTCCACCAGGCGAATTTCGCCGATAACCATGTCCTTGTCCACGGCCTTGCACATATCATAGATGGTCAGAGCCGCAATGCTTACTGCCGTCAGGGCTTCCATCTCCACTCCCGTTTGCCCGGCCGTCTTGACCCGGGCCTCGATCAGCACCCGGGAATTGTTTTCATCCAGCTGAAAATCCAGGCGCGCCCCGCTGATAAAAAGAGGATGACACATGGGAATCAGGCTGGCAGTAGCCTTGGCACCCATGATGCCCGCTACCTGGGCTACAGCCAGCACATCCCCCTTGGCCATTTTCCCCTCCTTGATCAAAGCCAGGGTCCGGGGGTGCATTCGTACTTCCCCGCGGGCTACCGCCTCCCGCCGGGTCACTTCCTTGGCAGAAACATCCACCATACGCGCCCGGCCCTGGGAATCAAAATGGGTCAGTTCCACCGCTTCACCCTCCTATCTGAAACATTTTGCGCTCATTTTCACCCCAGCCCGTTTCCCCCATGCTGTGGGCCTGGGGCTTCTGGCCGATGACATCCTGAAAAATTGCCACCAGTTCCTCGAACCTGGCCCCCTGCCGGAGGGGGGTTTTGATATCCACTTCCCGTCTGGCATGGAGGCAAGGTCTGAGCATCCCTTCGGCTGTCAGGCGCAGACGGTTACAGGTGCCACAGAAATGCTGGCTGATGGGGCTGATAAATCCCACCGTCCCCCGGTAACCCGGCACCTGATAATAGCGAGCCGGTCCCCAGCCGGCAACCCTGGGCCCTGGTTCTAAGGTATAGCGACGGCCCAGCTGCAAAAGAATCTCTTCCATCGTCAGACGGCGCTGATGGGCCCAGGCATCGGCCGTGCCAATAGGCATCAGCTCGATAAAGCGGACGTGCAATTCCCGCTCCCTGGTTAGTTCCACAAAATCAAACAATTCATCATCATTGAAGCCGCGCATGACTACCATATTGAGCTTCACAGGAGTGAGACCATGCTCCAGGGCCGCCGCCAGCCCCTCCCAGACTTTTTCAATTTGTCCCCCCCTGGTCAGTTCCCGAAACCGGTCAGAGCGCAGGGTATCCAGGGAAACATTTACCCGGTTTAACCCGGCAGCTTTCAGTTCTGCTGCCAGAGGAGCCAGCAAAACCCCATTGGTGGTCAGGGCAATATCGTCTATGCCGGGAATAGCCTTGAGCTGGCGGATAAACTCCACCACACCCCGTCGGACCAGGGGCTCACCGCCGGTAATGCGGATTTTGCTGATACCTACTGCCGCCCCGGCTCGCACTATTTCAGTGATTTCCTCCAGGCGCAAAATGTCCTCATGTTCCTTTAGCTCCACTCCGTCTGCCGGCATGCAGTAAAGGCAGCGCAAATTGCAGCGATCAGTAATGGAAATGCGTAAATAATTAATTTCCCGTTCAAAGGTGTCCTTCATCTCAGGTCCCGCCTTCCCAGCGGTCCAGCAGGAAGGCCTTTTCCGGCCGTACCAAAAGCCAGACCTGTTCCTCCTGTACCGGTTTAAATTGCAACTGATAAAGTTCAGCCACTTCCTGACTGCACCAGGCCCTGGGCCACAGCCCCGCCATCACTGCTGCCGCACCTTTAAGGAGATGACTCTCCTCCCTGCCCGGTTCCGGGCCAGGCTCGCTCTCCCGGTAAGCCCAGCCCATCAGCCGTTTTCCCAGCAACCGGGCGGGAAAAGCAGCCGGGGGCTGTTCTCCCGCCCAGAGAGTTCCATGAACTTCCCCCCGGCTGAGGGCGAGAAAACCGGCCTGGGAGCCGGTGGGGTAATAGCCCACTTTTTGCCCTTGCTGAGCCAGTTCCAGCAACTTTTCTTCAAAGGGCTGCCAGTAAGTACCGCCAAACCACCACTGTTCCTGGATTTCCGCCAGGGGGCGGAAAAGCTGGACTTCCACTTCCGTCCCGGCTTCAAAGCCCTCACTGAGGCGCGGAACCACCAGCAAACCATCGGCCTGGACCAGGGAAGAAATGGCTCCTGCTCCCCGGCCCAGGGGCACAGCGACCAGCTCCGCTTCCTGGGCCAGCAGTTTAACCCGCACAAACTCCTCCTGGCCCAGGGGAGATACCACCTTGCGGACCAGGCGGGCCCGGGCCGTCGCCCGCCCTGGCAACTGCCCGCCCCGCAGCAGTTCCAGCACCGGTTTCACGAAAAGTTCACAGGTAAGGGCCGCGGATACGGGATAACCGGGCAGACCGATCACCGGCTTACCCTGAACCTCGCCCAGAATCACCGGTTTGCCGGGCTTGATGGCTACCCCGTGACTGACCAGGGTGCCCAGTTCCGCAATCACCCGGGCGGTAAAATCCTCGGAACCGGCAGAAGAGCCGGCATTGATGACTACCAGGTCATAGTTTGCTGCCGCTTCCGCCACCCTGGCCTTGAGCAGCTCATAGTCGTCAGGCAGAGCGGGTTGCCGTTCTGCCACTGCATCCCATTCCTCGATCAAACCGGCCAGCAAACGGGAATTGAATTCCAGGATATCCCCAGGCTTCACTTTACTCCCTGGTTCCACCAGTTCCGTACCGGTGGGGAAGACGGCCACCCGGGGCCGGGCCCGTACTTCTACCTCAGTTACATTGGCAGCCAGCAAAGCCGCCGCCAGATATGGAGTAATGCGATCCCCCGGCCAGGCCAGCACTTCACCGGCAGCAATATCCTCCCCTACCAGGCGTATGTGCTGCCAGGGCGCAGCCGCCCCATTGATTTCCACATACTCTCCCCGGGGAGTCGCCTGTTCAATCATTACCACTGCATCATAACCGGCGGGAATCACATCCCCGGTATCCACATAAACCGCCTCCGACCCCACCAGGAGCCGGGCCGGTTTGGTCTCGCTGGCCCCAAAGGTGGTTTCCGCTCTGACCGCATACCCATCCATAGCTGAAGCCGGATAATGGGGATTGGCCAGCTGGGCCCGAATGGCCCTGGCTACCGTCCGGCCCAGGGCCTGTTCTACCGCCAGCCGCTCTGGAAGCAGCGGTCTTACCCCTGCCTGCTCCAGCTGGCTCAGATAATTGGCCAGGGTTTCCTGCCGCGGTAAATTATCCAGATAGACTTTCTTGCCCAAATTTAACCCTCCTCAAACAAGCCGATACTGACCAGTTCCCCGGCACTGATGCCATCCTGTTCCAGAGGAATGCGCAAAATGCCATCGGCTTTGACCATGGTGGATAATAGGCTGGATTTGCCCAGAATGGGGACTGCCCACAATTCCCCCTCCCGCCACTCCAGGGCACAGCGCACATGATCCTCCCGGGCCGGACCGGAGAGGACATTCCGCTCCAGCCGGGCAGTGACTGTCAGTCTGCCTTCCCGGTCCCGGTAGGGAGCAGGAGCGGGTAGCCCCAGCAGAGCCCGTAAAATGGGGCGCAGGAACAGGTCAAAAGTCACCATCGCCGAAACCGGATGTCCGGGTAAACCCACCGCCAGTTTCTGGCCACAGCGGGCCAGAATAGTGGGCTTGCCCGGCCGCACCGAGATGCCGTGCACAAATACCCCCGGTTCCCCCAGGGAGGCCAGCACTTCCCCGGTAGCATCCCTGGTTCCCACCGAACTGCCCCCGGAAACGATCAGCACATCATTTTCCTCCAGGGCCTGGCGGGCCACCGCCAGCAACTGCTCTTTCTGGTCCCGGATAACACCATACAGCCGGGGTTCACCCCCCAGTTCGTCCACCAGGGCATATAGGGTATAGGAATTCATATCCCGCACCTGGCCCGGTCCCGGTTCCTGTTCAGGAGCCACAATCTCGTCTCCGGTGGAAATCAGAGCTACCCGGGGTTTGACCGCTACCGTAACCTCGGTGATGCCCAGCCCGGCCAACAGCCCCAGATCCTGGGCCCGCAGGCGCCGTCCCGCCGGCAATACCTCCTGACCAGGAGTCACATCCTCCCCCGGCCGCACCACATTTTCCCCCGGCGCTACCGGTTTCAGTACCGCCACCATTCCCGGTGCCATTTCCGTATATTCCAGCATCACAATGGCATCCGCCCCCTCAGGTAACATGCCACCGGTGCTGATGGCCATGGCACTGCCGGGCGGCAGGGGCCCGGGAGGGGCCTGTCCCATCAAGACCTCCCCCAACAGGGGCAAAAAGACCGGCAAATCCTCCGTAGCCCCGAAGGTATCCGCTCCCCGCACCGCATAACCATCCACGGTAGAACGGTAAAACCCCGGCACTGCCGTCGGACTGACTACCTTTTCTGCCAGCACCCGGCCCCGGGCTGCCAGCAGGGGCACCCGTTCCGGGCGAGGGCGAAAGTCCTGCAAATGTTGTTCCAATCTGGCCAGTGCCTCTGGCACAGTGATTACCTTCCCGAACTCAGCCATATAAACCTCCTAGAAACAGCCCAGCTGACAGGCCTTAATACGAATTCCCAGTTCATTGCATATTTTCCCCACCAGTCCCTTTTCTACGCCCAGCTCTTCCGCCAGAGCCCAGGCCTGGGCACAGGTGATTCTGCCTTCAGGCGCAGCTTCTTTTAATAATTGCCGCAATTTTTCTACCTTGTCCATCTTTCTCCCTCCTGTGATCAAAATAAAACAGCCGGCTTCCCGGTGTCAGCCGACTGTTTTCCTTCCATCCACAGCAGACTGTTCCTTTCCACCGGGAGGCAAAAGGGTTTCCCCCTTTACCCTCGAGCCTCAAGCATGGCTCTGGCCAAAGGCCTTGGGCAAACAGCCTGTAGGTCCTTTGACTCGGAACATAAGTTAAATTATGGTTGCCGCCAGCTCAGCCAGCTCTGACCTTTCCCCTTTGGTGAAGACCACATGGCCGGCGATAGGCTGGTCCTTGAATTTTTCGGCCACAAAAGTGAGGCCATTGCTATTGGAATCCAGATAAGGATGATCCACCTGGAATGGATCACCGGTTAAGACTATTTTAGTACCTTCTCCCACCCTTGTCAAAATGGTTTTAACTTCATGAGGGGTCAGGTTCTGGGCCTCATCCACAATAACAAACTGATGAGGGATGCTGCGGCCCCGAATATAGGTTATGGCTTCCAGCTCCAGCTGGCCCCTTTCCTTGAAATAGCGCAAAGTGGTTTCAATACTGGTAGGTTTGCTGTCCTTTTCCTTTTTGCCTTCTTTGACTCCACTCAGTATATATTCGATATTATCATAAATGGGACTCATCCAGGGACGCAGTTTCTCATCCTTCTCCCCGGGCAGAAAACCGATATCATTGCCCAGGGGCACGATGGGCCGGGTTACCAGCAATTTTTTGTAATCCTCTGTTTCTACCACCTGTTCCAGACCGGCGGCAACAGCCAGCAGGGTCTTACCGGTTCCGGCCTGGCCTACCAGAGTCACCAGTTTGATGTTAGGATCAAACAGCAATTCCATGGCAAAACGCTGTTCCTTGTTACGGGCTCTGATGCCAAAAGCATCTTTGTTGCCATAGCGCAAAGGCACAATCGCCTTTTTGCTATGGTCAAACCGTCCCAGAGCAGACTGTCCCGTCTCTTCACAGAGCAAGGTAACAAACTGGTTGGCAACCAGCTCCCCGCCGGTGAAATCAACCAGCTGTCCCTCCTGATAGAACCGATCAATCTGGTCTCCTGCTACCTTAAGGGTAGTGGTACCGGAGTACATCTCTTCCACATTGACCCGGTCGGTTTTGTAATCCTCGGTCTTGATGCCCAGGGCATCAGCCTTGATGCGCAGGTAAATATCCTTGGTCACCAGGGTAACTTCCCGTTCCGGATATTTGTCAGCATACATTTTGGCCAGAGCCAGGATGGAGTTATCCGCTTTGTGGCTTTTGATTTCCGGGATTTTGGGCAAATCGATGGCCAGTTCCACCCGCAGGAAGCCTCCACCAGGAGTGGGAATGCCTTCATGCAATTTACCGGATTGGCGCAGCTGATCCAGAGCTTTGGCAACCCGCCGGGCATTGCGCCCCACCTCATCCATGCGTCTTTTCTGTTCATCCAGCTCCTCAATCACCAGCAGGGGTAAAACCACCTCATGCTCCTGAAAGCGAAACAGGGATTGCGGATCATGCAGCAAAACATTGGTATCCAGTATGAAGAGTTTTTTCAAGCCGCCTACCCCTTTCTGTATCTATTTCCTGTTAAATTCGCCATCAGCTGCAGTTTTTCCTTCCTGCCTGAATATTATTTCTTTTTTCGCCATCTTTACGCTTATCGAAAAACAGCTTATAATATAACTGTAAATACGACATCCTCGTATGGATGGTCGTAAGCTGCCCTATAAGTTCTCCATGATTAAGGACGTTCGAAGTTCGAGGTTGAAGATTGAAAGGGACAGTAGTAAGCTATACTACTGTCCCTTTATTTGTCTATTCTTTTCTGTGCCAGTAAGTAAACCTCATCATCTGCCCTGGCAGAAATAATAATAATCTTCATAACCTCTTTTTCTCTTACCAGCTTATATACCACTCGAAGGCCAAGCACCTGTAAGCGCTGGCTGTGGTCAAGGCGCATCAAGTCCTTGATTGCTTCTTTCAAGTATTCTACCTGCCACATAGTTATTCTATCTCCACATCTACATTTTCTAAATCCGTGCTAATTATACCAAGATCAGATAAAACTTTTTCCTGAGGGATAAAATCATCCTCTTTGGCTTTTTCCATACGCCTTTCGGCTTCCAGCAACAGACGGTACTCCTCTATAGCTTCAAGCATTTGTTCATACAGCTCAGGCTTTAAAAGCACGCATGCCGGAGTGTTATTTTTCACCACAATCTTAAATCCCGTTTCCCTGACCTCTTCAAAGATTTTATTAGCCTCCCCTTTATTAAACCTGGAAATTGGCACTAGAGAATTTAACACCCTGCTTACGGTGATTTTTTCAAACATAATATCAGCCCCTTTCATAATAGACTTCCTGAAAATATTGTATGTTTGATTGATAAATTTGTCAATATTTTTATTGATATTTCTCTCCTGCCGGAGAATATAAAAATCGCCCCTGCACAGGGGGCGATTTTCGCTTTTCGTCCTATTTTTTCTTTTCCACTGACAGGGCACAATCAGGACATACGGTCTGACAAATGCCGCAGAGGATGCATTTTTCCATATCAGCCACTACGGCCGGAGTCCCATATACACCCAGGGTTTTGGACCAGGAAATACAGGAAACCGGGCATTTTTCGATGCACAACCCACAGCCTTTGCAAAGGCGCGGAAAAATGGCCCACTGCCCTTTTTGTCCCTCGTGGATTTCAACCTTCTTCAAGTAGTCCACTGTTTTTTCCCTCCTCGGTTAAGCCTGCTGGGCCAGGGCATAGCCCTTCTCCAGGGCAGCGAAGTTCAAGTCTCTCAGTTTGGGGTTTTGTTCAAACTTGTAACCGAGTTTCTTTTCAATAGCATTTTTAGCCTGTTCTAAAGTTACCACCCCGGTTGCCCCGATAACTGCACCCATAATAAGGATATTGAAAACCCGGGGGTGCAACTCGTTTTTGGAAATTTCCAGAGCCGGAATGCCCATGACTTTCTTAGCATTTTTAGGGAGGTATTCTTCTACCTCTTCGATAGATGTATCATAAACAAACAGGGTATTAGGCCCTACATATTGCTGAGTGCGAACTACTGCCCGGTCGCTCAAAGCCACTACGATATCACCTTTAACGAATTTGGGTGCAGCAATTTTTTCATCATCGATCTGCAAAAAGGCAATGGATACGCCACCCCGTTGCTCCACGCCGAAGTTGGGAATATAGAGGGCTTCCCGCCCGGCCTGGTTGGCGGCCTCAGCGATAATTTCCGCTACGGATTGAACCCCCTGGCCCCCTTCACCGGCCAGAGCGATTTTCACCAGTTTGCTGGACATATTCTTAGCCCTCCTTCTGTGCCGGGGTCTTGATTTCCCCTACTTTGAAGTACTTGGTCATTTCCTTTTCAATAAAGTTCCAGGTATCCCGGGCATTGGTCCGCCAGTTGGTGGGACAGCCAGAGAGAGCTTCCACAAAGGAGAAACCATTGCCTTCCATCTGGTTTTGCAGAGCTTTCTTGATGAAGCCCTTCAGCTGCCGCATATTGGCTACTGTGCCCCTGGCCACATAGGCTCCATCCTGGGTAATGGCGGCTACCGCTTCCGGCCCCTGGGTGGGATAACCCATAGTTTCTACATCGCGACCGTATGGAGAAGTTTCAGTTTTCTGGCCCGGCAGGGTAGTAGGAGCCATCTGACCACCGGTCATACCGTAGTTGGTGTTGTTGACCAGGATAACAGTTACATTTTCGTTGCGAGCAGCAGCATTGAAAAGGTGCTGAGAACCGATGGCATAACCGCCACCATCCCCCATATAAGCAACTACAATCCGGTCGGGGCGGGCCCGTTTGATCCCGGTCATCACCGGAGTTGTCCGGCCATGGTGGGTCTGTACACTATCTACATCAAAAAAGTCCCAGGCCAGCAGGGAGCAACCGATATCACAACCGAAAACTACTCTATCCTGAATCCCCAGTTCATCAATAGCTTCCCCCAGAGCCTTTAACACATCACCGTGACCGCAACCGGGGCAAAACTTGTGGGGTTTGGATTCTTTCCGCCAGCATTTAGGCATACGCAACAATTCCACGGACATGGCTTAACCTCCTTCCGTTATCTACCCGATCCTAAAGCAAAGATTTTACTTTTTCTTCCACTTCTTCAGCAGTAATGCCCACACCGGGTTTGAACAGGCCTTCAATGGGAGTATTGATACCATAAATAGCCTGCTTGACCAGCTTATCCAGCTGACCCAGAGCGGATTCCACTACCAGCAGCTTGCCGGTTTTGGCAGCTACTTCTTTCAGTTGCTGCTCCGGGAAAGGCCGCAGGGTGATGGGCCGGAAATATCCAACTTTATACCCGGCAGTCCGCAGGGCCTGGTAAGCCCCTAGAGCGGCCCGGGAAACTACGCCAGCGGAGACGATGACCAGATCGGCATCTTCACAATCGCGGGCATCATATTCGATGATTTCCGGTGCTACCCGGTTGTACTCCTCAGCATAGCTCATGACGATTTCATACAATTCTTCTTCGGTGTTGTAGGTATTGCGCATATGATTGGGCTGCCGGTCAACTCCGATGGAACCTTCCTTACCTACAAACGGATAGGGTTCAACCAGCTTGATACCTCTTTCTTCGGGATCATAGAGAACTACTGATTCCCGCATCTTGGCCTGGTAGCCATCCCCCAGCACAAAGGTGGGCCAGCGATAGGTCCAGGCAGTATTGAAGGCCTTGATGGTGTAGTCGAACAGCTCCTGGTGAGTGGCAGGAGCATATACAATCCGGAAGCCTTCTCCGTTACCACCATATGTAGTCAGAGTGACTTCCTGCTGGGAGTAGATAACGGTAGCTGTAGACGGGCCACCCCGCTGCTGGACAATCAGGACAGTGGGAATGCGCATCATTTCTGCCATGGCCATGGGTTCCTGCATCAACACATTACCAGGGCCTGCAGTAGCGGTAAAGGCTTTTTTCCCCGCCAGCACGCCGCCAATGGTAGTAAAACCGGCAGATAATTCGTCTTCAGTTTGGAGGAATTTCTTGTCATACTTGGGAGCAAGACGAGTCCAGTAATGCATGATTTCGTTCTGGGGAGTAATGGGGTAACCATACATGATGTCAGCTTTGGCAGCTACGGCCGCCCAGGCGATGACCTCATTACCGGTCATAAATGCTTTCTTCTCCCCTTGAATGGGCTTTTCAGCCATGTAACCTACACCTCCTGTATACTTCTCCACGGGCGGGTTTATACCCTTACCACATGGCTTTCGGCATCAGTCTTCGCAAAAAACGCACGGGGTTTCCCAGAGGGTCTCTGCCTTCCGGAAAAGCAGAGCGAAATTTCTCGTCTACTGAAGTAGCAACAATGGGCATACCCAGAATTTCAGCTGCCTCAGCCACCAGCCGTAAACCTTCTACGATCACTTCCAGGGTGGTTTCATCCCCCAGATGGGTATTATTGATCAAGCCATGAACAGTTCCCATTTCCCGGACATGCTGAACGATATCGGCTACCGCAGCAGTCATGGGTCGACTGGCATTGATCACAGCCAGTACTTGCAGCTCCTCGCTTTCCCGGGCCCCTTCCACCAGATTCAGGGTTTTGGCCCCCTCCACCCCATAACCGATGTCCAGGATAATATCTCCCGGCCGCCAGAGAGCCCAGCGCATTTCCGGTTTTATCACCGAGCCAGCCTCGCCCAGACCCATAGTTTCGGCAGTATCCCAGGCGATTACATCCACTTGCTGCTCTTTTAGCTCCTGTTTAATGGGGCGTAAAGTATAAAAGGGCTCTACCAGATCAAGGTCCACCAGTGTCACCTGCCGTCCCAGAGCCGCCAGCTCCAGAGCCCGGTTAACGGCGTTTTCCGATTTGCCACTGGCATATTCACCAATATAGGCTTCGACAATGCGCGCCAACGCCCCACCTCCCCGTTGTGGGTATCAAATTTAGTTTGCGCAAAAAGCCGCAAACTATTAGGTTCCTGCCGGGACACTTCACGTCCCCCCATAAACATGATGGTCCCAGAGTTATTTGAACCATTAGTTTAAGTATAACTTTAATAATGGTCCAGGTCAAGAAAGTATATGGTATACATGGGGCAAAAAAGAGAAGAGGACTAATGGTTAGACCATCAGTCCTCGAAGTTTAGCTTTTTAAGTGCTTTTTGCAAAATATCAGGAGGCAATTCCGAGCCAGTTATTTCCTTGATTTTTCGCCCCACCAGCTGAACAGTTTCTTGCGGCGGCATATTTTTGATTGCCTTCACAGCTTCTTGATGTCCTTTAACAAAATTATCTATCAAAGCTTGTTTGGCTTGATATTTTTCGGGAGTAGTTACCATAACAGCACTTACACCTTCATCCTGGTATATCACCTTTGCCAGCCCTTTTACTTCCAGCATACTGGGCCAGGGTTCAGCCAGGAGAGCTGCATCCAGCTGTTTTTGTACAAACAACCCGCTGATGGTTGCAGGTTTTTGAGCGCGAATTTCCACGTCCCCGCCTTCATAGGTCGACTTCAGTCCTGCATCAGTCAATAATTTACGCAGAATTTGATCCTGGGTATTTCCAATACCCGGGACAGCGACTTTTTTACCGGCCAGGTCTTTAATGTCCTTGATATCTACTCCCTGTCGCACCACCAGAGCCGATCCTCCCCGGGTTACTTCAGCCAGGACCTTTATCTTTAATCCTTGTTTGCTCCGTTGTTCCACCGGTCCCGGGCCTACATAGCCCAGGTCCACTTCCCCTACTGCCAGAGCATCCAGCAATTCCTGACCATGGTTAAAATATCTTTCTTCAATCTTAATATCCCGGCCTATATATTTTTGAAATAATCCTTTTTCAATCCCTACCATGGCAGGTGCGTGAGTTATATTAGGGAAATAGCCGATCTTCAAAGTTTTCTGTTCCTCCGTTGCTTGATTGCCACAACCGACCAGTCCAAATAAAAAGGTAACTATTCCCAGAAGAAAAACCCATTTTTTCATTAACCCTCACCTCCTGAAAACTATGCTCGGTTTAACCCCCAGCGCATCATTACTCGTTGTTCCAGACGACGGAACAGGAGACTATCCGTTAACATTCCCAAAAGGGCAATTATCACCATAATTGCCAGTACCAGAGCCATGTTCCCCAGGTCTCTGGCCCACATCAATACCTGGCCCAATCCTGTCCCGGTGCCGATTAGCTCCCCGGCCAGCAGAGCCCGCCAGCAGAAGGCCCAGGCTAGCCGCATAGCTGTAATTAAATGGGGAACAGAGGCTGGCAATTTCACCCGCCAGAAAAGAGGTAATCCCTTTAACCCCATGGTTTTCCCTACTCTAACCAGTAGTGGAGGAACGTTTTTAATACCAGCTACCGTACCCATAGTCATTGTCCAGACCCCGCCCAGAGTAACTACAAAGAGAATGGCTCCTTCCCCCATTTTAAACCAGAGCAAAGCCAGGGGTAGCCAGACAATACTTGGAACACTCTGTAAAGCGACAATTAACCCCCCCAGGGTATCCTCCCACCATTTATGACTGCAAATTAATAAACCAAGAGCCAGCCCTATAATCACTGCCAGAAAATATCCAACTATCAATCGCAGCAAGCTAACGCCAACTGCTTTAACTAATGTGCCATCAGCAAAGCCAGTCCAAAGAGCTTTTACCACCTGTCCTGGCGAAGGAAAAAGAAAATCTGGCCACACTTTCAGATTATATATAACTGCCCAGATCCCGATCAGGATGCCAAGGAAAACCACTCTTCTTAAGATGGTAGTCATCCCCCAGTTCCTCCTTCAACACTTTTTCCATTTCTTCCCGCAGTTCACGCAGGATCTGGTTTTCCAGCTGCAACAACAGTCCATCCCCTTCCAGCCGCGGATGAGGAGCCTGGACTTTGAACTCGGCTTTAATCCGTCCCGGCCGGGTGGCAAAAACCAGAATACGATCGGCCAGACGCACCGCTTCCCGGATATTATGGGTAACAAAGATGATTGTCTTGCCCGTTTGCTGCCAGATATCCTGCAGTTCCACATGCATGGCCATGCGGGTTTGTTCATCCAGAGCAGCAAAAGGTTCATCCATCAAGAGAATCCGCGGATTGAGAGCCAGAGCCCGGGCGATGGCCACCCGCTGTTTCATTCCGCCTGATAATTCATGGGGCCAGGAGTGGGCATAGCGGCTCAGATGGACCAGTTTCAACAGCTCCAGGGCCCGTTCTCGCGCCACCGCCTCGGTCAGCCCCTGCCGCCGCAGGGGAAAGGCCACATTTTCCAGGACATTTAACCAGGGAAACAGGCCGGGCTCCTGAAAGACCATGCCCCTTTCCGGTCCAGGAGCAGTCAATACCTGCCCGTCCAGACGCACTTCCCCCGAGGTCGGCTGTTCCAGTCCAGCGATAATATTCAGCAAAGTGGATTTACCACAACCCGAGGGCCCCAGAAAAGCTATGAATTCCCCCTGTTCCACTTGCAAATCCACCGGAGCCAGCACCTGGTGCTGAAAATATTTAGTGACCTGGCAGATTTCCAGCATCTCCCTCACCCCTTATATCCGAGTATTTCGATATGTTTTCTTATATTTTTGGTTAGTATCATTTTACTGATAATCCCCTTCTGCGTCAAGAGAAAAAAGAAAAAACCCGACAGGAATTTTCCCATCGGGCTTACATGGCAATTTTTAAAGCTGTCAGTAACACAAATCCCGGTATGCCCAGAAATCCCACCAGGGCCGTACTGGCCCAGTTAAAGGGATAGCTGAAACCCAGCCAGCCGGTAAGCCAGTTGACCAGCAGCAGAGTTGCCGCCCCCAGGGCCAGCCGCGTTACCAGCCACCAGAGAATTTTCAGGGGCCGGGTCAGATAGAGCCCCACCGCATATAAAAGCAACAGCAGGACCGCCGCTGCCACCAGGTAACTGAGGACCATGCTTGTCACCCCCCGTTACCTTCAGCATATGCGGCAGGCTGTCCCGATATTACTGCCTAAATTTCCCGCCGCCCCGCCAGGGCACTGGCCAGGGTCATTTCATCGGCATATTCCAGTACACTCCCCGCCGGCAAACCATGGGCCAAACGGGTTACTTTGACCCCCAGGGGTTTAAGCAATTTGGCCAGATACATGGCGGTAGTCTCCCCCTCGATGGTGGGGTTGGTGGCCAGAATTACCTCTGTGATGGGCTCTGTCTGCAGGCGCTGCAACAGCTCCTTGATTTTCAGCTGTTCCGGGCCAATGTCCTCCATGGGCTTGATGGCTCCATGCAGAACGTGATAATAACCCCGGTAATCCCGCAAACGCTCAAAAGCTGCCACATCCCGGGGCTCCTCCACTACGCAGAGCAAATCCCCCTGTCGGCTGTCATCCCGACAGATTTCACAGAGATCGGCCGTAGTGAGGTTGCAGCAGCGCTGACAGAAGCGGATTTGCTCGCGGGCCTCCAGGATAGCCTCCGCCAGCTCCCGGCTCACTTCGGCAGGGGCATTTAACAGATAAAAAGCCAGGCGCTGGGCAGTTTTGGGCCCGATGCCCGGCAAGCGGGAAAAGCGATTAATCAAACGGGCGATAGGCTCAGAATAACTATACATGCCAATCATCCTCTGTCTATCAGATTAGAAAAGACCGGGAATTTTCAACCCTCCCGTGATTTTGGCCATTTCCGCTGCCACCATTTCCTGGGATTTGCGCAGGGCTTCATTGACAGCTGCCAGAATCATATCCTGCAGCATTTCTACATCTTCCGGATCCACTGCTTCCGGCTTGATTTCCAGGCTCAGCAGCTCCTGCTTACCATTGGCCACTACTCGCACGGCACCGCCGCCGGCAGTAGCTTCCACTGTTTTCAGAGCGATTTCCTCCTGCAGTTTGGCCATTTCCTTTTGCATTTTCTGCACTTGTTTCATCATTTGATTCATATTGCCACCAAACATTTTCCTGCCTCCTAATCCTTTATTTCCACCGGTACCGCCGCCCCAAAGGTTTCCTGGACAGTTTTGACCAGCTCCTCAGGAGCCAGATCCGGTTTATTCTCCTCTTCAACAGCTGCGTTGGACGAACCGGCAATCTCACTGGTCAGCAAAGCCTGCACCCTGAGGGGCCGGCCCAGCACTTTCTGCACCGCGGCTTCCAGTATCTCCAGATTCGTACCCTGCAGCAGCCGATCGCGATGAAAGCTTTTTCCGTCAGGGAACACCAGACTCAAGGTCTGGCCATCACAGTGCAGTGGCTCCCCTTCCACCACGAAGGCACGCACCTGCATACGCTTGCGCAACAGTTCCAGCACCCGGGGCCATTCCTCCTGAACCTGTTTCATTAATACAGGGTCACTGGCTGCCAGTTCCACTTTTTTGCCCCGTGTAACCGGCCTGGCGACCGGTGTTGTCCGAGGGGCCGGTCCAGCCGTTACCGGTCCTGCTGCCTTCAGTCGTTCCAGTTCAGCCTGCAGCTGAGCTACCTGCTGTTGCAGATTGTTCTCTACCTCAGACCCTTCCTGACTTAGCCCCTTGATCAAAGCCAGCTCCAGCAACAGGCGGGGCTGCTGACTCCAGCGCATGCCCTGTTCGGTTTCTGTTAAAATATTAATCATTTGCTGTACCCGGGCCGGTGACAGAGCTTCGGCCTGGGCCTTCAAGCGTTCCCAGTACTGGGGGGAAGTGCGTAGAACCTGATCCACATCCCTGGCTACCCGGATAACCAGCAAATCCCGCAAATATTCCAGTAAATCGCGCACAAACTGGCGCAAATCCTTGCCCTGTTCCACCAGTTCCCCTACCAGCTGCAAAGCTCCTGCCAGATCGCGGCGGATCAGCTGGTCCAGCAGCCGGGCGATTTTTTCCCCGCTGACCGCCCCCAGGATGGCGCGAATATGGTCGCCTTCCACCTGTTCTCCCGCCATGGCCCGCGCCTGGTCCAGCAAGCTGAGGGCGTCCCGCATACCCCCTTCCGCTGCCCGGGCGATGAGGAGCAGGGCTTCTTCTGTTACCTTAATTCCTTCTCCTGCCGCCACCTCCTGCAAGCGCGCCATAATATCCTCTAATGGTATGCGTTTAAAATCAAAGCGCTGGCAACGGGAAAGGATGGTGAGAGGGATTTTATGGGGTTCCGTAGTCGCCAGAATGAAAACCACCTGGCCCGGGGGTTCTTCTAAGGTCTTGAGCAGGGCATTGAAGGCTTCATTGGTCAGCATGTGTACTTCATCGATTATGTAGACTTTATAATAACCCTCGGTAGGGGCAAATTTGACCTTTTCCCTCAGTTCCCGAATTTCATCGATACCGCGATTGGAAGCAGCATCGATTTCCAGGACATCCATGCTGTTGCCCTGGTTGATACGCTGACAGTTTTCGCATTCATTACAGGGTTCCGGCACCGGTCTACCATGGCCCGTGCGGCAGTTCAATGCTTTGGCCAGCAATTTGGCTGTGGTAGTTTTGCCGGTTCCCCGCGGCCCACAAAACAGATAGGCATGGGCGATCCTGCCGGTGCGCAGGGCATTTTGCAAAGTCCGGCTGACATGCTCCTGCCCTACTGTTTCCGCAAAGGTTTTGGGCCGCCATTCCCGATATAAGGCCAGATAAGCCATACCTATCCCCCCATGGCTTTAAAAAAAAGGCGGTTAAAAAACCACCTGCTGGAGCAAATTTAATGGCCGTGCACCCGGCATTGAATCCTGCCTCCCAGGCGTTATCCCCGCAGTTAGCTCAGGCCAGGCACTCCCGCGGCACACCCAAGACATCCCTTAGTGCTGCTTCCGTCAGGACCTGACACGGTTCGAGAGCTTGTGTTGCGCAGGACCCAACCGTCCACACCACTTACGGAGACCGGACCCCATGAAACAGACCCGCTGCCGGGCATCGACCCCACTATAGCGGATTGTGGGTTACAGGGCACCGCTACCTCCCCATCTAGCACGACCAAACTTTATTGACTGCTTTGACTTGTTTATTATACCCTGAAAGCAAGGATAAATGCAAGAGGAAAGGAGTGGCATAAATATTTTAGTGCCACCACATGGGCAGCATAGATGCCTGTTTCAATTTTACTATCAACTTCTATCAAATAATCATAAAGTTGACAGCAAAAGCAGTTTACGCTCTCCGAGAGGCCGGGTACCCCCACCTGCCCGGCTGACGGGGCAGGCGGACCACGGGCTTCTGGAGTCCCGCCCGAAACAGTCACGCTGCAAAAACGCTTCCAAACGGCGGGGTGGTGTTGACACCCGGCGCACAGTTGCCTGAGTACCGGGCTCCCACCTGAAGGGCAGGAACGGTTTGGCCGGCCGAAATGCCGTTCGCCGTACATCTCAGCCCCAGCTACCCGGCGGCGCTCAGTTTCCCGGAGGGGAAACCTCATCGTCAAAGCCCGCTTCGCGTGCGCCGCTGTCAGCCAACGCCCGTTCCGTCGGAGCTTTCTCCCACCCGGGCCAATCCCTGCCCTTTCCCGGGAACATCCCGGGAGACTAAAAGGTTAATTAGCCTTTTGATTATAACGCTGGAGCAATATTTCTTTCACTGTTTTATACGGGGTGTAACGGGTTATCTCTTCGTCGTGCAGCCTTTTTTTCAGGTTCATAGCTGCTACCTGGTCAGCATCGGCAGTAAAACCGCATTGGCGGCATTTAAAAATGTCTCCATTGCGATTCTTGGCGTCAACCCAACCGCACTGCGGGCACTCCTGGCTGGAATAGGCCGCGTTTTGCGGTCCGGGGTCGGTGACGGAGTAGACGTAGTTCTTGTATTCCCGGCGCTCCTTGATGATGTTTCGCTGCCAGCCGCTCACCTTGCGGGAGAGGCCTTTGCTTTTGGCTTTGCCGCGCAGGTGGGCGAGGTCTTCATAAGCGATGATCTGCGGCCGGCGTTTTTTGTAGAGTTCGTTAAACGCCCGGTTGATTTCGTTTTCGCACCTAGCCCGATATCTTTTGTTTCTCCTGGTTTGCTTGATAAGGCCCAGGTTGTGTTTTAAGATACGCCGGGCTTTGGGTGGGTCCTGCTCCAATAATTTCCGGCGCAAGGCCCAGAGTTTTCCGCGTTTCCGGCTATTGTCCAAAATATGGTCGGACATTTCTTGCAGAGCCTCACCATATTCGGGCCGGTATTTTCTGCCAGTATCATCGGTAAATACTTCCGTCACGCCCAGGTCGATGCCCGCCTCTCCCTCACCAGGCGAGTAAGTATGCGGTTCCCTGCTCAGATGGATTTCCACCGCTTGTTCGTCCGGAAAGAGGACTACCCGCAGGTTGCCTCGCATGGCGTGTATCCCAGTCAAGGGTATGACCGCCCTTTCGCCGGGGGTTAATGTCGCTACGGCAATATACTGCCGCTTTCCCCTGTTAAATACACGGTACATTTGCTGGTCTACCACGAAACTGCGGGCTTTTTTGACGCGGGGCCTTGTGCCTAAGATGCGGCGAAAGGCGCGCTTCAGATAATTTCTCACCTTGGCACGGCCCTCTGAGTCCAAACTTATTTTTTGATTAACCACGTCTTCATGAGTGAAAATCGCCTGGAGCCTCTTCCAATCCCGGCCGCGCTTTTCATCTCTATATAAAAGCCAGAAGGCGTAGTGCTTTTCTTCGTCAGACAGGCCTTCATGACGGTAAAGCCGCTCTTTGACCCCGACGATGGCGGCCTCCCACTGCCTCTCCAGGGTGAACAGGGCGTCGTCCAAAACCAGCTTCCACTGGCGGGCCTGTAGCCCGAAAGGGCTGGTGAAACCGGCTGCAACCAGCTCGTCCCGCAGCTTCCGCTTTTTACCCAGATAGTGCAGGTATTTCACATGCCCGTACTCCACCAGGAAGGAGTTCTTCTGCCTGGCATATGCTTCTGCCGTCTCAGTTATCCTGGCCCACTTATCTTTGTTCAGCGGCAGACTTTTCTGCTTGACCGTCTGCTGCACTGGCTAACACCTCCCTCACCGTTTTGGTCAACTTGCGAGCTTTATAGGTCCTCTGGCCGTACAGCCGTGCCGCGAAATGCTGGACGATGCTGATCAGGTCTTCGGCCAACTCTTGGGCTGGGGACATGTCTTCGGATTTGTTGGCCACGAGGATTTCGCAGCCGAATTTGGCGAACAATTCCTCGAAGAAGTCGAATCCAAACCGAACCAGCCGGTCTTTATGGGCGATGATGACCGTTTTGACTTCTCCCCGGGTGACCATCCCGCACAACTTCAAAAAATTCTTGCGCTTATAATTGAGGGCAGAGCCGACATCGGAAAGTATTTCGTCCACAGCCAGCCCTTTGCCGGCGGCGAATTCCTTCAGATAATTCAACTGGTTTTCCAGATCAGGCTTTTGCCCGGAGGACGATACCCGGGCGTATAAAACAATTTTCTTTGGTTCCTGGCGGTTCTTTATTCCCAGCGCCCGGTATAACATTTCTTCCGTGTATCTTCTTTTATTGGTAGGCGTGCTCAGGGCGACCAATTTGCCTTCTTTGTCCCATGCACGCAAGGTCGATACGCTGACCCCAAGTTTTTCAGCGAATTCGCTCACTGTGTAAAGTTTCATAAAACATCACCATATTGGTGTATCAGGTGATGTTGGTTGTCAATACCTATTTTGGATAATTGCTAAAAGAAAAGAAGCTGTTTCTTACCTCCTGGCCCCAGCTCCACTAAGGCCCGGTCAAAAGGATCAAATACTGCCTGCCGGTACAGAGGCGGCAATTTGCCGCGACAGGCAGCCAGCCGCTGTCGCAGCTCCTGGTAGTCCGCGGGATCAGGTGGGCCAGGTTCATATTTGAGAGCCGCCTCCCTGACCTCCTCAATACAGGCAGACAGATTGCGCAATTCCCCCATCTTTACTCCCCCATTTTTTGTCTTGATTTCATTTTTCTGTTTTCGCCAGAAGGTGGAAAATTCCTGCTGCCTGTTGACAGGCGGAATAAAAAAGTCTAAGGTTTAAATATAAAATATTTAAGGAAGGATAAAATACCCATGAATGTGCCAGAAATCAGTGAAAAACAAATCAAACAAGCCGCCTCCAGCCCCAAAGTCTACGAACGGGGCCTGGAATATTTTGCGGACGGTCTGGTTAAGCACATTGAATATGACCATGACAGGGACGAATTTCGGGCCATAGTCAGCAATCGCAATCTTTACAATATTCGTCTCCGCTTTTACCCTTCAGGTACCTGGCATTATTACTGCACCTGTCCCGCCCATGACCAGTTGCCAGGAATCTGCAAACATGTAGTTGCGGTACTGAAGGCATTACAAACCGGTTATGCCTTTGACCCTCAGGCTATGCAAAACCGGAGAGCCCGTCAGCTGGGGGCTAAACTGCTCAGTCATTTAGCCGTTACCCCTACTTCTCCCATTAAGCAGGAACTAAATCTGGAAGTTGAATTGACCCTGCAACCAATGGATCATGTTATTTTTGCTTACCTGGGCCTGAAAATCGGTCTGTCCCGCCTCTATGTCATAAGGGACCTGAATCAGTTTGTCAGTTCTCTTCAAACAGGACAACCGCTGGAATTTGGCCAGAAATTTACATTTGAACCGACCAAACAATCCTTTGCCGCCTGTGACCAGCCGGTAATTGACTTTTTGCAGGAAATGTACGAACAATATGCCGCTGTTGACCGATATGAGACCACTTCCCATTTCAAACAACGTCCCTTGCCCCTGAGCGATTACCATCTGGCCCAGCTGCTACACAGTTTGAAGGAAAAATCTTTTGTTTTATGTTTACCTGGCAATCACAGCAAACTAACCCGGATTAAACAGGGTTTATCCCTTGGCTTTAATTTAGCTGCCGCAAATGACGAACTGGTATTATCCCTGGTGGAAAACGACCTTCCCCCCCGCCCCCTGACCCGGGATGGCAGCTTTTTCTTCTATCAGGAGGAAATCTGGCAGGTCGAAGACGATCAGCAAAGAAGATACTTTTTACCTCTAGCTCAGGTGTTAAATCAGGAAAAGCGATTGATTTTTGCTTCAGAACACAAAGACCGGTTCGCTACCGAGCTCCTGCCCGCTCTGGAAAAAATAAGCAAGCTGGAGATCGCACCAGAACTGGCCAGCCGTTTTATCCGCCAGCCCCTGGCAGCCCGCATCTATTTCGACCGCTACGGGGAACAGGGAATCAGCGCCCGGGTAGAGTTTGAATATGGTACTATTACTATCAATCCCTTCAGCAACCAGATTCCGGCCAGAGATATTTTGCTGGTGCGGAACCAGGAAAAGGAAAATGCCATTCTCTCCCTGCTGGAACTGGCCGATTTCACCGTCAACCAGGGTCAAATTTACCTGGATGAGGAAGAAAAGGTACTGGAGTTTATTACTGCTTATCTGCCCCGGCTGCAGGAACTGGCTGAAATCTTCTATTCCGAGGAATTTAAAAAACTGCGGGTACGCCCGACCCTGGATTTTTCCGGGCGGGTGCGTTTGAATGAGGAAGATAATCTGCTGGAAGTCAGTTTTACTTTCCCCGACCTGCCCGAAGAGGAATTGCGGGAGATCCTGGCTTCCCTGCAGGAAAAGAAAAAATACCACCGGCTCAAGGATGGCTCTTTCCTGCTCCTGCAGCAACAGGAACTCCAGCAACTGGCCCGGCTGCTGGAAAACCTGAATCTCGATGCCAGCGCCCTGCAGGAAGCCACCATCCAGCTGCCCAAATACCGGGCCATGTATCTGGACAGTTTTCTGCGCCAGCACAATCTGCCCAATCTTCGCCGCGACCGGGCTTTTAAACAGCTGGTGCAGTCCATCCTGGAGCCCCAGGACAATGATTATGAAGTGCCTGCTTCTTTGCAAAAGGTGATGCGAGACTACCAGAAAACCGGTTTCCGCTGGCTGAAAACCCTGGCCGCCCACGGCCTGGGCGGCATCCTGGCCGATGACATGGGGCTGGGGAAAACCCTGCAGGTCCTGGCTTTCTTGCTTTCAGAACAGGACACTTCTCCAGGACCATCCCTGGTCATCGCTCCTACCTCCCTGGTCTATAACTGGGAAGCCGAAGCTCGCAAGTTCGCCCCTGAACTGAAAGTTCTGGTGGTCTCGGGGTCCCCAAAAGACCGGCAGGCCCTGCTGGAAAACCTGAACCAGTGGGATCTTGTCATCACTTCCTATGGCTTGATCCGGCGGGATATTGAACTTTATGCCCGGCAGCAATTTGTTTACTGTTTTCTGGACGAGGCCCAGCACATCAAAAATGCTCAGACCGTTAATGCCAAATCGGTCCTGCAAATCAATGCCAGAAGCTATTTTGCCTTAACCGGTACACCCATAGAAAACTCCCTGGCCGAGCTCTGGTCCATTTTCAATTTCATTCTCCCGGGCTATTTCCCCCATTATCAGGAATTTCGCCGCAAATATGAATTGCCCATTGCCCGGGGCAATCCCGAAGTTCTGGCCGAACTCAGCCGTCTGGTCAAACCCTTCATCCTGCGCCGGGTGAAAAAGGATGTGTTGAAGGAGCTGCCGGCAAAAATCGAGACGGAAATCAAGGCTCCTCTCACCGCCGAGCAACAAAAAGTCTATCTGGCCTATTTGAAAAAGGCCCGGGGTGAAATCGCGCAGGAGCTGGCTGCCGCCGGTTTTGAGAAAAGCCGAATGAAAATCCTGGCCGCCCTCACCCGGCTCAGGCAGATTTGCTGCCATCCCGCCCTCTTCCTGAACAACTATCGGGGGGACAGCGGCAAATTCCAGCTCTTCCAGGAAGTCCTGACTGATGCTCTGGCCAGCGGCCATCGGGTGCTGGTTTTTTCCCAGTTTACCTCGATGCTGGACATATTGCACCAGTACCTGTTAGGAGAAGGTATCGAGCATTTTTATCTTCATGGTTCTGTCAAGCCAGAAGAACGCCTGAGCATGGCCCACTCCTTTAACCAGGGCCAGGGCAAAGTCTTCCTGATTTCCCTGAAAGCCGGGGGTACCGGTCTCAATCTTACCGGTGCCGATATGGTTATTCACTATGACCCCTGGTGGAATCCCGCTGTCGAGGAACAGGCCACGGACCGGGCCTACCGTATCGGTCAAAACAAGGCCGTTCAGGTGATTAAGCTGATCAGCCAGGGCACTATTGAAGAAAAGGTTTTTGCTCTACAACAACGCAAAAAGGAACTGATCGCTTCCGTCATCCAGCCCGGTGAAACTTTCCTCTCCAAATTGACAGAAGCAGAGCTAAGGGAATTGTTTGATCTGACCACCACTGGTTGACAATTTACAGCCAGACGGTCTAAGGTAGAAATGAAAAAAATGGGAGGTAAGAGAGAAATGAACTGGGAGAAAGTGAAACTGGAACAAAAAGGGGCAGTAGCTTTCATCACCCTCAACCGGCCCCAGGAATTCAACGCTCTGGATGGCCAGCTGGGCGAGGAGCTGATCCAGGCCATCGAGCACTGCCGGGAAAATGACGCCATCCGGGCGGTGGTGATCACCGGTGCCGGCAAAGCCTTCAGCGTGGGCGGAGACTTAAAAAAGGCCAGCAGTGCCATCGGCACTCCCCAGCAGAGTATTTTCTTCCGGGATGTGACCAAGAGCCTGAACCGCTTCATTATGGACCTGCGCCTGCTGCCCAAGCCGGTCATCGCTGCCATCAATGGCGCCGTAGGCGGTGCCGGCTTCACCCTGGCTCTGGCCTGTGACCTGCGCCTGGCTGCCGCATCTGCCCGCTTCAAGCAGGCCTATACCAGCGCCGGCCTCACTCCTGATGGAGCCTTCACCTACCTGGCCGGAGCCGTGCTGGGCCTGGGCCGGGTCAGTGAACTGCTGTTACTGGACCCGGTGGTCAGCGCGGAACAGGCCCTGGCTCTGGGGCTGGTGCACCGGGTGGTAGCTGATGAGGAATTGCCGGCGGCAGCTCTGCAGCTGGCCGAGCAGCTGGCCGCCGGACCCACTCTGGCCTTTGCCCGCAGCAAGGCCCTGCTCAATGAGGGGCTGTTGCCGGAACTGGCCCGCATCCTGGAACTGGAACGGCAGACTATCATGCAGTCCTGTCTGAGCGAGGATTATGTAGAGGGGGTAAGGGCGTTTTTTGATAAAAGGAAGCCTGAGTTTCGGGGGAGATAGGAAGGAAGAAGGGAATAAAGTAAGAGGAGGTCTAGTCAACATAATTCAAGACCTCCTCTTTTTTATATGTTTTCTTATATAGAGAAATTCTTATAATATCTTCTGGTCCAATGCATTTAAGAAATGCATATCCCCAATTTTCATTTAGGTTTTTCTGGGCTTTTTTATAGTCTACATTATAACATGCTATGAAAATTGCCGGTTCACAGTAGTGCTCTTTTAAATAGTTATATACATTCACCATATATAGGATTTGATTTTTTATTTTATCTTTGATTCTTTCAAAAGGCATATTAGAAGGGATTGAGTTATTTATATTGGTCTTACATTCGAGTATTTCTAAAGGAGAAGTATCATTATTATAAAAAACAACATCACAGCGGTGATCGCTGTTTCCAATAATTACTTCACCATCCATAATTCGAGGCTCTAAAAAAGCATTTATAGCATGATTGATTTTAAATGGACCTAGTTCATAAACAATATTTTCCAGAATTTCAGATCGTATTTTCTCAAAGTTTAAACTTCTGTATATATTTTTAATTAGATCAATGATTTTATTCTTTTTCTCCGAACATAAAGTTAGTGCCGGGTTATTTATCGTGTCACTAATGTATCTATCTATTTCTTCAAGATTAGCGTTATCATTTATCGAATATATGGCAAAAATCCTTGAAATATATCTTAAAAGAATTAAATTATTTTTTATTTCTTCAGTTATTTGCTGAATTACTGGATTTGAACTGGGTTTTTTATATTTAATAAAAGAAAGAGACATTTTAATCACCTTAGAATACAGGTAAATTTTTGTACGGAGGTATAAACAAAGGCGCAAAACCCATTCTGGTAGTTAAATTACTCACTAATTCCCTTGCGTAGGGCCAGGCATTAATAATCACATTTCTATTTGCAAATTCAGAAAAGACTTCTTCTGTAAATTCATTTATTAATTTTTTGTTTTCATCATTGACCAAAAAATTATAACTTAATGTGAATTGCAGAGATATTGTAAAACACTTATCTTCATCTTTAATGTTTTCATCTATACCCTCTCCCTCGTTATTCCCGGAATATGCAATAACAGTCATATTAAAAGGCACATTAAGTTCGTAGCCATTATGATTTATTTCTAGTATTTCGAATTTTATTCCTATATTTAATAATTGTTCTTGCTTATTAAAATTTTCATTTTTTATTACGTGTAATAAATCTAGCTCAATTGAGTTTAAATTTATCAACGAAATAAACGTATTATATAATTTTTCATCCATAAGATATTCCTCCTCAATAAGATTTCGCTTATTTTCCCACAAAAAAATCAGCTTATATTAATTAAGCTGATCTGTAGTGCAAATAATAGTGCAAATTATATTTTTTAACAAGTACCATTTTATTATTGTTATTTATTTTCACTTTTCGTGTTTTTAAACCTGGTATACTATAAAGATCCATATCAATTTCTAAATAACAGGGTACTTCAGATAAATAGTTTAACAAAATATTATAATTTGCTTGTGTCTTTTCACTCTGAAATAAGTTTTTCGATGTTAAAATATGATGTTCAATAATCTTACATAGACGTTCATATTGAACATTATTGATATCTTTAGTTTTTAAAGTTTCTTTTATCCTATTGCAAATTACCATCATTTTTTTTTCAATATCATCAACATCTTCTAAATATTCATCCCCGTTTTCTATATTGCCACTATTTTCCTTAATTTCTTTAATTTTTTGTTGTAAAACTTTAAAAAAATTAGAAAGTCTTTCTTCCAGAATAAAAAAAATATTATTCATATTAATATCGGAAATATAAAATTGATGACTCCTTAATAAATTTATTTTCCTCATAACCAGTTCACCTCTAATCATTTCCGTATTACCACCTTACCATAAAATAGTTTTTCCTGTCAATATTTTCAGTCTTGTTTTGAGATTTATTACTTACTATGAAAAATTATCCCACCAAATGCCTTCTCTAAACATATTTTCGAATAAAATACCATAATTTGATTTTGAAAAAAATGCCTACCCGGATAACCGGATAGACATTTTTTCGTCATAGTAATTGCTTAATCAAGATAACTCAATATTTCTTTTTTTATTGAATTCAAAACCTGCTCAGCCTGTATCCTGCTACTGCTTTGTTTTAATCTGGCAGCTATTCTACGAGCACTATTAAGGGCACTTTGGGCCAAAATGGTATCAACGACAATTTCCCACCGTTGGCCGATTATTCTATTACAGGTAAATAATAAATTGTTTTTGTATCTTTCAAGATATGGTGCGTTTTCCAGAACATATCTTATTTTGTTTCTATCATTGAAAAGCTTTTCAATCTCCTGACAGACTTCATTTAAGGTAGCTCCTTCACGCATACTTTTGGCTTTGTCTTCTATCATTTCATAGGCTATAAGCAGGCTTAAAATATATTGAGCCTTAGCCTTATCAAGATTAATTTTTTCAATGACCCTGGCACGATTGATATCTACCAGTTCTTGCTCAAACAATACCTTTAATTCTTTTCTCAGTAATTCAACTTCATCATCAGTAATCTCATCATCTTCAACTAAATTCAAACCAGTTAAATCTGACCAGCCCGTAATCAGACGAATCTCCCGTGTGCCATTTGGACCTCTACAAACAACTCCATAACCTACAACCTCATAGCTTTCGTTTTCTTCCAGAGCTACTGAAATTCTTTTTACACTTTTAGGCATATCAAAACTTGATAGATGATCAAGCAAAGTATCGAAAACAGGATCACCGTAGGATGCAAAATGCAAATTTCTGACCCTGGCGCCCTGTTCATATAAGCTGCGTGAAACAGTCAACCTGGTATTGGAGGGTATGTTGGCAATACCATCCAATTTCAAAATAAGCTCATCAGCCTGCCACTCTACCTTGCAGCCCAGGTTCTGCATGTATTCTGATTCTGCTAATCCCTCCCAAATAGCCGATAGATCAACAGGCGCCTTTTGCTTATGATACTTTTCTTCCATTTTCAGGTATATATTGTATAGATCTTCGGCCTTTATCTCCATTTTTTCGTTTTGTTGTTTTTGATACATAATTCTCTCTTTAGCTCTTTGTTCCAACTCTTCTTCTGTCAATTCCCCTTCGGTCAATTGTCTAAACTCCTCTGGTTCGATAGGTAAGAGGGAAATTTGCTGAGTTCCGACAATATGATTAGCCTGTGCTAATCGGTTTAGCAAACGCCCATAAACAATTTCTTCTGCACTTCCTAGATAGCATAAGTTAATAACATATATGTTCTCATATTTTTGTCCAATCCGGTCAATACGACCAATCCGCTGTTCAATCTTCATAGGGTTCCAGCCTAAATCGAAATTGATAAGCATGTCTGCAGTTTGTAAGTTCAAACCTTCGGCCGCAGCATCAGTACAGACAAGAATATCTATTTCACCTCTTAAAAATCGCTCTTTGACTACCTCTCGGTCAACCATAACCATCCGACTCGTTTTGGGATCAAAATATTCTGCCCCCTGTCCCGAATAGGTACCAACAAGAATATTGGGATCAGCCTGTTGCAGGCGGAAAACAATATCTTTTAGAGTATCATAAAAACGGGTAAAAATAACAGTTTGCCGTAAACGTTTGCTTTGTTGATTCCGCCTTTGGTCAAGAATGGATAATAATTTCTGCATCTTAGAGGATGGCCAGGATATATCCTGCATTTTGTTCAACATTTCCGTAAGCCGTTCTTTCTCCCATTCCAAATCATCTTTATTCCGATGCTTTAATAAAGATTCAACTGCAATCTCATCTTCTTCATACTCAGTTTCTTCAATAACTTCTTTCCACCTCATTTCCGAGCTTTCTGACTCATTTGTAAAAGAAGCTTGAAATTTTAATGTGGCTTCAACTTTATCTAGACGACGCTTCAGGGTTTCCCGCAAAGCAAATAGACTGGATGCAAATCGTAGTCTAAGAAAACTGAGCATATAGGTGAGCATTTGTTTAAGGGGCTGGCTTCCGCTGGTATTAATCTGGCGCGATAATTCCTTACAATATTTCTCAAGGTCATCATAGATTTCTCGTTCCAAAGGAGTAAACTCCACTGGTATTGTCTGCACATGCCTTTTAGCCAAATTTTGTTGTAACTGTCCCTTTTCCCGATATATTTCTAGCAATTGCCGATTATGTCTTAACATTACTCTGCCCAAAGGAGAAATCGCGAATAACACTTTCAGAATATGTTCCTTTTCCCGGTTACGAGGAATTCTCCCATAATTTATCCAGTTACGAAATGCACTGTTTCTATGATCTACTACACATTCCTGTACATAATCCCATACCATCGGATCTTCAGATTTAACTGCATTAACTACCTGATGCAAAAAGTCCCATTCTTCTTGAGATACAGATTGATCGTATAAAATTTTGGCAAGTACCTCATAATATTGTAAAGTCAAGGTAGGATCAAACTGAAATGCTCCTGCCCTGTTAGTTAAGGCAAGCAGATCACACACCTCAACAGGATGAATTTGCATTGGTGTAGCTGTAGCTAACCACAGGCTTCTCGCTTTTCTGCGCAAAATATCTCTTACCAGTTCATACAACTGGCCAAACTCCGGGTAGGCTGTTAAACCTGCTGCAGGATTTTGTCTCCTGGCATAATGCGCTTCATCCAGAAGGACAATATCAAAATCCAATGCCTTATGCAATTCATTTTTTCGTTCCTGCCGTACTAATATCCCGGTTGACGCAATCATTAAATTCTTGTCAAATAAGTTACTGGCCTGTCTATTTTCTTTTCTTGGGAAAATATACTCATGACAGATTTCAGGACTCGTTTTTACAAGGGCAAAAGGTAAAAGCATCTTTTCTGCCATTTGTCTCTGCCACTGAATAGTCAAACTGGCAGGTGCTGCTATTAGTATGCGTTTAACCAATCCAGATAAATAAAGAGACCGAATGGCCAAGCCAGCTTCAATAGTTTTTCCTAAACCCACTTCGTCACAGAGCAAATAAGAATAGGGCCAGGTGTCAATCAATTTGCGGACAACCATCTTTTGATGCGGCCAGGGCTCAACCGGCGCTGTCTCCAAACCAACATATTTGCCTCCAGGCAAACGAGGTCCATCCTTGATCAGGGCAAATTTTAACCTTTCCAGGGCAGATGGAGGTTTAACCGGGGGTGTATAGGCTCTGGTCCCATCCACCTCTACTGGAAAATCAAGATTTTCGGCAAATTTTATCAAGCGCAGCTTTACTGCCTCCGGCAAAGTAAACACAGGCAAATGAGCCATTTTCCCGGTCCAGATTTGCTCAAATTGTTCTTCAGCTTCCTCAACCCTTTGTCGTTCTATGTCCCCCCACCAGTCACAATGAATATCAAGATTTTCTGCATTATACACATAGGCAGTCCTTGATTCATTTAATGTTCCTGAACCATAAAGCCGGTTTCCAAACTCATCGGTAAGAATAAACCATTTCTCGTGGACGTAGCCATCAGCAACAGAATCAATAGTAAGAGGCTCTCCGGTTACGCGATGTAACCGGAAAGCCACTTTTACTTCCAGATAGCCACGAGCCACCATCCAGGCTAATAAATTAACCCCGTTTTTTACTTCCTCTGACCATATTTCAGAATGGTCCAGCTGTTTATTCAAGTTTGCGGCCAGCCGTAATGAATCACCTTTTAATATTGCCTTAACATCCTCAGGCTCCAGATCCGCACCAACGATTAGCCGCATTTTACCACCGCGCCCGATAAAGGCAGAAAACCCCTGCGAAGCAGCCGCCAGAGAAGATGAGCGAAAATAACCGGCGACACGATCATATTTCACTGCCAAACTCAGGGCAGGAATATAAAAGTCATGCAGCATATCTACCGGTCGACCATCGATTATGGTAGAAGATGTTTTGTAAGAAAGGCGCCATTGGCGGGACTGCAAACCTTGAGCTTGTACCATTATTCTCCCCCACAACCCAGTTTAGTCTTATTTCAAACCAAACAAAATCATTTCCGCTTCTTTACGTATTTCCGCTACATGCACTCCATTAGCCCAGATAGCCAGCAAATCTTTAATAATCTCTTCCCTGCCTTCCGCGTGCTGGGTCAGGTAAGTCCGCACTAACGGTATATCCCCTTCCCGATATGCTAAAATAACCCCATGTAAAACGTCCCATTCAGTCTGGGGATTATCAATTCGGTATGGATTTCTTTCTTCCGGTAATACCAGCCTCAGTTTCGAGCCCTTCCGAACCAGCGGAGCAAAATAGCCTGCTTCCTCCTGACCGCGCTGCGAACGTCGACTCCTGTTTTCATTATTAATGCCAATCATGCGGCCGGTTATTTTGTAACCTGCCGGGCGGGTTTCCAGACTGATATTCAAAGAACGGGAAAGGTTTAGTGCCTCATCGTAAGGAAATTCCCGCAGTCCAAAAATGCCAAACAGAGTTAATGTCATCGCCGCTTCCGGATTTAAATCATCGGGACGCAATTTCCCCCTGGTAAGTCGGGCAATTTGATGATGGGCTACAACGGCACTGGCCTCATTCATAGCCTGAATCGGACTGACGTATTGGTCTCCATCCATAACCGGCCAGTGCTCAGACAAGACCTGCAAAGCCCGGCCATAACAGGCTACCATTTCATCTACGGCATTTAATTTTAATGGCTCGAACTCCTGCAAGGCCTCCTGTACAGCCGTCCTGATCTTTTGCGCAACACCGGTATTACCAAAGCCTGTCCAGATGGACGGCTCGGTATTTGCTTTACTCTGTTTGCGGCAGGTTAAAAAGATAGAACTGGCTGCAGCTGCCATATCCTTTTGATGGGTCGACTCTTCGGCTTCTGACTCAACCGGAAAAGAAGAAGTTATAATCCAGCCATTTTCAATCAAAGAGCGAGTGAGTGCTTCCCATGCTTCCTGCGTTTTATGAGTAAACATAATCGTCATCAGGCCATCATCTTTCAACACCCGGCGACATTCAGCAAAAATTTCACCCATCATGCGTTCATACACTCTGGCTGCCTCTTTATCCGAACCATCCCGGGCGGGATTGGCCACCGCTTCATCGGTTTTATTGGTCAAGCGCCTGGTAAAGATATCCGGATAAAGATCCTGCAGGGTTCGCCGTTGCCAGACATAGAAGTAATCCGAAAGCTCGGCGTATTGAACGTTGTTATAATAAGGAGGGTCAATGCATATCAGATCAATTGATGCTGAATCAATGTTTAAATGAGCAGCAGTACCATTGGTAATAGTTACCGGAGGCTCACTCCCTTTGAGTTTTTCATGCAGCGGAGCCAGCAATTCAGCAATACCTTGATAGGCATCGAGTACCTGGGATAAGGCCCAGGCAGCACCGGAGTGAGGCCCGGTAAGAATCATTTCACCGAAGGTCCATTTTAAGGAAAAATCGTGTCTGCCAAAAGTTCCTTTAACAATACCTCGTGTATACTCCCATCTAGTCTGTTTGCTGTTATAATCAAGTCCCTTATCAATTACAAACTGCAAATAAGTAATTACTGCGCGCCCGCGCTCTTCTCCCAGTTCCTTCAGGATTTCCGGTTTCAGCCGGTTGAGTTCTTCTACCAGGGTGAGATGGCCCAGCAATTGCCGGGGGGTAAAAAGATTACACCAGCGCTGCATTCCAGCACGTAATGGTTCCTTAGTTTTGTGTCCATCTGGAATTTTTTCCGTAGGAATCAAGCCCTGACCTTCCCATTCCGGCCAGCGTTGCTGCAGATATTTTTCTGCTGCAACCAGTGCAGCCAAATCCTGCTCATTCGGGGGCCGGAAAAAACGCACCTTTTTGGTTTTGATCTGGCCAGCTTTTTCTCCACTCCGGTAGCGTACCGGCTGGCCATTTGCATCCAGTTCGGGCTGATAGCGTACAGCCACTATGCAATACAAGCGGTCCTGCCACTTGCCATGAGGAGATTCACCTCGTGCCTGAGCCTTGATTTCTTCGGCAGAGATAGCCTGCCGGCAGTGAATACATGTGCCTACCCCGTCCTTGACTGTGGCGAAGTTAGGATCTTCCCCATTGGGGCCTTTGCCATTTCTGACCCGGTAGGTTTCAAAGGAAACTTTGCCATGATCGGTAATTAATCGTACCCCCCATTGTTCTCCTTCTTTGGACAGCCAGCAGGTATTGAGAAGCGGGGCTTCTCCGCCACAATGGGGGCAGGTTACCTGACGGGTGTAAAGGTAGTCTACAATATATTCCCTTTCGCCAATGCCAGTACTAAATGAATTCTCTGGAAAAAATCTAGTTATTTTTTTCTCTGAACTACTGATCAATTTTTGAGCCCAAAAATTTATATCTTGAGAAAGATTAATACCAAAACGTAAAGGATAATTTAGTGTAGCATTTAATATTACATTAGCAACTGGATTAAGATCGTTAGCTATAACTTTACAACCTAATCGTAATGCTTCAAAAGGTATAGATCCTCCGCCAGCAGTAGGATCTAAGATACAATAATTACTCATTTCACTTCTTATTAATGGAGAAGACATAAAGGCTCTTTTATAACCATATAGATCTTCATCTGTCCAATTGAAATCCTTCACAATTTTCTTCAGCTCATCCTTTAGTTCTATTCTCTCATTAACCATCGCCGGATTTGCAGCTATTCGTCGAACCTCAATTCTCTCCCCTATCCCAGGAAAAGGCTCCGGTAATGGTTCTGAATCTTTTAGCCAACCTAAAATAACAAGATTATTTTTATAGCCAGGATCTGATTTGCAAATTAAATCTATAGTATCTCTATTTTTTTTACGACGTTCCTGTTCTTTTTGTAACGCATTTAATACAGATCTGTTGATTATAAGCCATTCTTTACCCTGATCGTCCATTTCAATATACTTTAGTATATTCCCAACTAATGTCCAGGGCTCACCATTTACCATTGCCTGCACCTTTTCTATCCCCAGCTGGCGCAAAAACCACTCGGGGTCCGTTGTCGCCGGCAACAGCGAACCCAGAATTGCTGCCCGGCTGGGGGTAAGGGGCCGCCGGGCCCACCAGACATGCAACCTATTAGTTGGAGGAGCTTTCCCCGTATCTCTCTCCCGTTGCGTTTCCGCACCAACCTGATGACAGGGAAAACCAGCCTCGATAAATCTTTTCTCCATCCCTCTCCTCCCCCTTACTGTTTCCTAAGTTGAATCAGCATTTCCTCGATGCCTTTATCTCCGGGCTGGCCGCCCAGCATGATCCGCATACCGGCCTGCGCCCAGCGATTAGCTGTTTCTCCATACTGGGTAGCACGGGATAACCAGTAAGCTGCTTCCTCCCGGCTAAATTTGGCTACCCGCCAGGCAATCAATTCCACCCGGTCCATTTCCCGTACTCTTTCCTGCAGTTTAAAAATTAATGCTAACTTGGCTCCGGCTTCCTCATTCAATGGTAAGTTGCCGCGATAGGTGATTTTAGTCGCGGGAAAAAAGCGCTGTAGTTCCAGAGGTATTCCTTCTGTATCACACACTGGTGAAATAATTTGCCGAATCACAGGTAAACAGCGGTGCAAGGCCTGTCCATATAATAGTCCTCTATCTTTCAAATTGCCTTTCTCTGCTTTCCCATTTTCGCTAATTAGCCTTTCTTTAATAATTAAAACCGGGCCTGTTTTATCCTTGTGTTCAGTAACTCGTAGCACCCATGGCGCTATTGCGTTTAATGGCAAGATCCTTTGCTGCAAATCCCTTTCCAGATCCCAGAGGGCGCTTTTCTTTTTGTTCATTATTTATACCTCACCTGAACTATTTTTTTAATTCCTGCATTAGCAAACAACTCTCATCAGGTTCCTCTACCTCTAAAATCACTTCCGTATTCTCTCCTAATGAAACAACATTAGCCAGAACCTCGAATAATTCTCCCAGCATTTTCATGGTTTTAGGCGAAGCATTATTTAGCTCCAGGCGCAGGGTTCCCCCATCTGGCAAGGTAAGATCTGTCAAGTCCAAATAATCGATTTTCGTTTTGGCCCCTCGATTATATATACTGCCAATCCGATGCAATAATGGCCAGATTTTTTCAGCTCCTTCCTTACCGCGCAAAGTAAACTTGTCTTTCACCTGTTTATCAAGCAAGCCTTTTGCTTGTGCCTGCTCTGGAGTCAAAATCCGATCTATGGACATCGGTGTATAAAATATCGCTGTATTACCGGATATTATCTCCGGCATTGTCGAACTGCCAGTTTGGCGACAAACCAGGAGCTCTCCGCGTTTGAGCATTTCCACTACTTCTTCCTGTAATTGCTGCTGAGCCCCGTCTCCATATTGCCGGGTAACAAGGACATTTAATTCCTCCCAGGTAGGTGGTTCATTATTTTCGATTTTGTAAATAATATCTCTCCGTAAAACCTCCGGGTCAATTCGGTCTTCTCTGTTCCAGCCCCGTTTATTGGCTCCCTGGGGAGTGACAATCCAATAACCAGGATCAGACAAGTTCAAACTCATCGGTAAATCTGTTTCCTGATCATAAAACTCTGCTGGCCAGCTATTTTCATTTTCCATTCGGAACAAACACCAGACTCCTTTTTGTACACCTGCTCTGATGATCTGCTCAAAAACCCCGTTGTTTTCTACTACTGGCCAGTGCCGTAGGCAATAAAAGTTTTCGCGCAATTTTTGCAAGCTGATACTATCCCGATCTTCGCTGAAGAAAAGGTTTTTCAAAGACATTAAGTCTGACTGGCTGACATTGGCACTGGTCAATAATTCCCGATCTTTAATTAACGTTTCCCTCATCAATTCGATAAACGGTGTACCTCCTTCTCCACCAGCCGTTTTAATCTCCTTGCGAACTATATGGCCAGTGGTTGAAGGATAATAAAGTCCTGTATAGACTTCGGAAACAGCCGTGATCAAAGCCTGTTCCCTTTCCCGGAAACGCTTTTTAAAGTCATCATCATCCAAACGCTGCGGGTTAACACCAAAGCTCTGCGGCTTTTCCTTCAGAATACGCATAGCTTTTACCTGACGGGCGATGCCTTCGATTCTCTGCTTAATTTCTATAGCTGAGCTCTGGTCGGCAAATAAAATATCATTGGTATTGGGTCGAGGTGCGGTGACGGTAACAGTATCAGGCACCAGAACAAACACAATATTTTGCTGCATCCTGGGCTGATTAAACCCTTGATAAGTAATCAATGCCTGTACATCAACAGTATCTGCAAATAGAGATACAACTCCCAGCACAAGTCTGTTTTTCCCATCCGGAATATCTTCCGGCCCTACCACATCATGTTCAATATGAAACAGTCCCGAGCCATCAGTAATAATTTTTCTGGCAGTGTGGGCCAGCAGATCCTTAATATCATCTGATCTGATGGTGCGACGAATTCGGGCCAGAATACTGTTAATAGTCGGCTCTTCGCTGGCAAAATATTTGCCCTGTTCAAACTTTAAATAATAGGCGCTTTCATTAATTTCTTCCAGCGCAGTTTTTACCTGCGGTGGGGTCATGCCTGGAAAAGCCACCGCAAACAACGCATCTGCTTCAGTAATTCCAAAAATCCTGGAGCCCAGACCTTCTTCGTTTCCAACCAAACTATGCAAAAACACAGTCTTCCAGGTATATTCATATAACGGATAACCTTCTGGATGAGGATTGCGCCGGTCAGCCAGTTCAGCATTACTGGCTCCCCCTTCCAGTGTACCGGTATCTACGCTTCCGATATCTGCATTGAGAACAAACAGGATCTCCGATCTGCCTGTACGACCCAGTATTTCATTCACGATCCTTTCTTCACGCAGGTCCAGGTGACAGGCATGAATCATCGGAACATCTTTCTTTTTCAGCCATAAACTTCGCACTGCCAGAGCCAATACCCGTAAAACTCCCCGTGTGCCCTGAAAATTCTCTGCACTGGCCAGCTTTTTATTCAAAAAATCTACCAGAGTAGGGTGAAAGGGGTAATTGGCAACCATTCTATTGCGATAATCTTCAGTGGCTGCTTCTTCCGGCAACAGGTTCGAATTGCGTTTGTACATTTTCATATACTCTTCCGCAGTTTCTTCAGCAGCAGCTCGATCCACTGACGCAAACAAACGCTTGGCCAGAACAGCTGATATTTCAGCCGCCTGTACAGGAGTGACCGGTACAGCATCACGGGCTACAACACTGGTTATCCCTTTCACAGCTTTTTCCCCTATATTTATTGCATCATCCTCAGAAACTTCTTCCCCTCTTACTTGGCTTATCAGTTTGGCCAGTTGTTCTGTCTGTTTTGCAAAAGCATCGGTTGCACTTGCCAGAGTTAACAGTATCGTAACCCCACTATGAGTACGCGCAAAGTTATGCAATCCCATTAAAAAAGCGGCCAGTTGACTGGCACCATCCGGCCGGGCTGCCTCCAGACGAGCTGCATACTGGGCCAGCTCATCCAGCATAATGATCACCTTCCGGCCAGCCAGCGCCTTCTCAAAAAAGGTTCTGCCTGGAGCAGCATAGGAGTTAACTTCTTCTTCCAATTCCAGATATAGTTTTTCCCCACCGATTTGATAAGCAATCTCTCCCCAAAGAGTATAGGGTACCAGTTTCTGACCTCTGGTTTGATGTACAGGTATTTCATCTCCCGCTATTCCTACCACTTGTACCGTTCCTGGTTCGGGTAATAAATCGGGGGAAATAATATCGTTAACAACTTCTGCCAACTCTTTCCCTCTATAAGCAATATGGGTACAGGCTATCAAAGTATGGGTTTTACCGCCACCAAAAGCCGTTTCCAGACGATGAATGGCAGGAGCAGTATTGTCTCCCGCTAAACGGCTGAATACCTCAAATAAGGTTGTTTTTAGCCCCTGGGTAGGGAAGGTTGCTTCCCGGAAAAAGAGTTCAGCATTAGTATACAGGTTGTCCAGCACTCTTGCTCCGGTACGATAATATTCGATAACAGGCCCAAGTGATGCTGTAAATACTTCTGGATTAAAAGTTCCTGCCAGCAACTCCGGACGAGGCTGACATGTTTCCAGCACTGATCTCACAACCCATCCCCCTCTTTTTTTGCTAAATATATTTATAATTCGTCAATAACCAGAAAAATCCTTTCAAAAAAAATCAGGGGATATCCCCCCTGTAAAAAAATTATTATTATTTAATTTGCTTTAATAAATAGTGTGTTAATACTGACTGATACAACTGTTTCCAGTGGCCAGTATCCTTGCCAACAGCATTAGGGTTATTACCTAAAGTTCTGCTTCTCTCCACTGTTTCTCCAACCAGATTCTTCCCTATTTCATCGAAGTAACTAAACGGATTATCTTTCCATTGATAAAAACCATTTTCCTCTTTAACAAGTGCCCTAAAAGCATTTATGATTGGGTATAGAAACCCTTTTGGACTTTTATAATCCATCGGTTGCTTATAAAATTTTGTTTCAAATCTAATTTCATTTCGCACTATTTCGACGCCTTTAATCCGGCCATACTGACCAGAGTTATTATATTCCCTATATTTTTTTGCCATTCCACTCTCAACATAATCATACAATTTAAAAATATCAACCATAATAGTTTTCATTTTATAATAAGGGTTATTAACTTGATTTGTTGCTGCGTTTTTGTCATACGCTTCTAGATAATCTTTAACACACGAACTTTTGGAACTATACGCACTGACTGGCATCCTTTCCATATCTCCATATTTATCTATGTTAAACATATGAAGTATAGTAATTATTTCATCTATTTCTATTGGCTTATCTTCGTTTTCTTTGAAAGCAATGTTTTCGAAAAATGGTTCATCTTTAATTATATTTTTGATTATATCAAATTTATTTTTTAGCTCCGCAATTGCCGTATCATCTACCGGTACAGACTGATTTCTTGCTGCAGCTAAATCTTCAAAAATATCCTCAATTCCGGTTAGAATTTCAAGTTTAACATACTGTTTATTATCTTCCGCTTTTCTCTGACGGTTCTCAATGATAGTTCTGTAAGTATGTCCTCCATCTACAATGCCATGAACTGATTCATTTTCAAAGATCAGGGTAATTTCAGATTTGTTTGGATCATATTTGACCTCTTTTACAGACATTAATATGCCTCTGTTTAAAAGATAAAAAGATGAATTGTTAGTAAGCAGTCCCTCACGGATTTTTGCCGCCACTTTCGTGCGCATGTTCTGTTCTCTTGGATTAGTTTTAGTTGGTATTTTATCAGGAATATCATCAACATTAGCAATAACGATAAACATTTCAGGAGATTTCTGTTTACTATCGTCTTTAAAGAGACCATAAGGGTTAGGTATTTGTCTAAAGCTGGTAACTTTGAATTTAATTATCATAAAAGTCCCTCCTTGAAAAATAATGGTTATAGTAGTAAAATTAACTACACATTAATTATACAAACACACCAGATATATGTAAACATACTATAGTATGTATTTTTAAAAAATGTGGGAGGGATAAATGTAATGCTATATTCAAGTGAAGAAATAATAAGAAAAATAGGAGAAGGAGTCAAGCACGAAAGAGAAAAGAACGGTTTTACCCAAATAGAACTTGCCGAATATGCCGGTCTCCATTATAACTATATTGGAAATATCGAAAGAGGCGAAAAATCAATTAGAGTTGTATCACTCTATAAGATTTGCAAAGCTCTAGGCATCTCTTTAAGCGATTTTTTCAAAATAATCGATTTATAAACAAAAAAGCCTGGCGAACCCTTTAAGTTCACCAGGCCGTCTTATTCAAATCTGGCGGAGAGAGTGGGATTCGAACCCACGAGACGGGTTTTGGCCCGCCTACTCGATTTCGAGTCGAGCGCCTTCGACCAGCTCGGCCATCTCTCCGCATGGCTCACGCCCTATATTGTAGCACATTTTTATCAGCTTCACAACTACAAGTTTTGACAACAAAACCCGGGCCTAAACCCGGGCATCTTTCTGCTTATTCAGCCTTAACTTCCGAAAAAACTCTTTCATCAGTTCCTGGCACTCCTCCGCCCGTACCCCGGCAGTCACTTCCACCTGATGATTCAAGCCCGGATGCCGGACCAGATCCATTAGACTATCTACCGCCCCGGCCTTGGGATCTGCGGCGCCATAAACCAGCCGTTCAATGCGGGCCTGGACAATGGCCCCGGCACACATAGGACAGGGTTCAATCGTTACATACAGGGTAGACTCGGTCAGGCGCCAGCCGCCCAGCCGGCGGGCAGCTTCCCGTATAACCAGCATTTCAGCATGGCCAGTGGGATCCGGGGCCAGTTCTCGCCAGTTGTGGGCAGCAGCCACTACCTCACCCCGGCGCACCAGCACAGCGCCAATAGGTACTTCCCCCAGGGCCATGGCCTTTCTGGCCTCAACCAGGGCCAACCCCATGTAATATGCATCATCGTGCTCCAGCTGCATCGCAATTCCCTCTGATGGTGTCCTCGTCAGGAGTCGAACCTGAATCTACCGCTTAGGAGGCGGTTGCACTATCCGTTGTGCTACGAGGACGGAAAATGGCGCGCCCGGCAGGATTCGAACCTGCGACCACCAGATTCGTAGTCTGTTACTCTATCCAGCTGAGCTACGGGCGCGTAAATGGCGGAGAGAGAGGGATTCGAACCCTCGATACGGGTTTTAGCCCGTATAGTCGCTTAGCAGGCGACCGCCTTCGACCTACTCGGCCATCTCTCCAGCTTCTGACTGGCGGAGGGGGTGGGATTCGAACCCACGGAGCCCGTCAAGGACTCAACGGTTTTCAAGACCGCCTCCTTAAACCGCTCGGACACCCCTCCGCGATACATAAAAGAGTATAGCATAAGCTATTTTTCCTGTCAATAAACTCTGTTTAATTGCCTGTTAACTACCATTGCAGCCAGCAGCATGAAAAAACAAACTGCACTGAGCCAGAGCCAGCCGCCCCATTGCCAGACATAACCCAGAAAGTAGCCACCAGCAGTTCCCCCCAGATAATAGCAGAGCAAATAGAGAGCCGAAGCCGCTGCCCGAGCCTGTCTGGCTTTACGGCTGACCCAGTTGCTGGTTGCAGCATGGGCAAAGAAAAAGCCGAAACAGAAGAAAATCAAGCCCGCTACAATCAAAAACAGCGGTTTTAGTATCATCATGACCAGGCCCAGTAACATCAAGACCAGACCGGTTAAAATGCGTTGCGGTATGGTCAGCCTGCCATCCAGCCGCCCCGATAAAGTGGAACTAAAGGTACCGGCCAGATAGGTTAAATACAAAAAGCCGGTAGCAGTAGTAGAAAAATAATAAGGAGCCTGTTGCAGGCGGAAACCCAGATAATTGAAGAGGCCAACAAAAACAAATAAAACCATGCCACCTAGAAGAAAAGCATTACGCAAAACAGGATTAGACCAGTGTTCCTTGATTTCCGCCAGAGCTTTCTGCCCGCTGAAGGGCCGGCTGCGAAAATGCCGGGAGGGGGGTAGCCACCAGAGGAAAAGCAAATACCCCAGAAGGCATAAGCCTCCCAGGACTAAAAAGGCATAACGCCAGCCCCAGTAATCGGCAATCACGCCGCTGATAATCCGGCCACCCATACCGCCAATGGAATTGCTGCTGATAAACATACCGATAGCAGCAGCCACAGCCTTCTGTTCATATTCCTCCCCAATGTAGGCATAGCCAAGGGCCGGTAAAGCGGCCAGAAATACTCCCTGCAAAGCCCGTAACAGAACCAGCTGAGGAAAGTTCTGCACAAACACAGCCGCAAAAGCCAGCAGGGCTGTTAATAGCAAACCGGCAGCCATGATCTTTTTTCTGCCCCAGGCATCGGAGACCGCTCCAAAAACCAGCATAAACACGCTCAGGGTAAAAATCACCGCCGAAACAGTCAAGCCAGCCTCGGCCGGTTTGACCCCAAACTCCCGGGTAAAAAGGGGCAAAAGGGGCTGGGTGAAATGCAAATTGGCAAACACCGCCATACCCCCGATGCTCAAGGCAATATTGGCTTTCAGATATTCCCGGCTACCTGCCTGGATCCTGGTCTTGCTTGCAACTTCTATACTCTCCCCCATAGCTGTCTCCCTTCCCCGTAAATGAGCTAACAGACACGGGCACTATACCCGTGTCTGTCCCTTTTTCTATCTAATTACTTCCAATCCACCCATGTAGGGCCGCAGGACTTCCGGTATCACTACCGAACCATCTTCCTGCTGATAGTTTTCCAGAATGGCTGCCAGAGTGCGGCCGACAGCCAGCCCTGACCCGTTCAGGGTATGGACATATTCCGGTTTGGCTTTGGCATCCCGGCGGAAGCGAATACCAGCCCGCCGGGCCTGGAAGTCTTCGAAATTGGAACAGGAGGAAATCTCCCGGTAGGTATTGTAACTGGGCAGCCAGACCTCCAGGTCATAGGTTTTGGCCGAGGAAAAGCCCAGGTCACCGGTACACAATACCACTACCTGGTAAGGCAGGCCCAGTAGTTGCAGCACCCGTTCCGCATTGTTGACCAGTTTTTCCAGTTCCTCATAGCTGTCTTCCGGTTTGGTGAATTTGACCAGCTCCACTTTGTTGAACTGGTGCTGGCGAATGAGGCCGCGGGTATCCCGGCCGTGGGCCCCGGCTTCGGCCCGGAAGCAGGCACTGTAGGCACAGTGATAGATGGGCAGCTGACTGCTATCTAAAATCTCTTCCCGGTACAGGTTGGTAACCGGAACCTCAGCGGTAGGAATCAGGTAGTAATCTGTCCCTGAAACAGCAAACATGTCTTCCGCAAATTTGGGCAGCTGCCCGGTCCCGGTCATGCTTTTGCTATTGGCCAGAAAGGGTGGGAAAACTTCCACATAGCCATGTTCCCGGGTATGTAAATCCAGCATGAAATTGATCAGCGCCCGTTCCAGACGGGCCCCTGCCCCCTTGAGGAAGGTAAAGCGGGTACCGGTCACCTTGCCGCCCCGTTCAAAATCCAGAATGCCCAGGGCTTCCCCGATTTCCCAGTGAGGTTTGGGTTCAAAATCAAATTGCCGCGGTTCTCCCCAGCGCCGCACTACCGGGTTATCGTTACTGTCAGCGCCAACAGGAACGGAGCTATGGGGTACATTGGGGATAGTCAGAACGATTTCTTCCAGCCTGGCTTCGATTTGAGCCACCTGCTCATCCAGTTCCTTGATGCGATTGCCCACTTCCTTCATAGCCGCCATCAGCTCAGTAGCATCCTGACCCTGTTTTTTCAAACGGCCAATTTCTTCCGAAGTGGTATTGCGCTGATTTTTCAGCCGCTCAACTTCCACCAATAACTTCCGTCTCTGCTCATCTAGTTGCAGGAACTCCTGCAGGGAAACCGCTGCCCCCCGGTTTTTTAAAGCCTGTTCCACTATTTCCGGGTTCTGGCGGATGAATTTGATGTCCAGCACGAATTTCGCCTCCCATTTCCTTGATTAAGGAATATTTTACTATATCTATTCCTGTTTGGCAAAGGGCTTTTGCTGGCATTATGCATACATTATACCTGGTCGCAGGAAAAGTATCCCCACTTCCATTGCGGAAGTGGGGATAGGTAGTTATAATGCCTTCTGATCGACATCCCAGATCAGGGAGCCCAGATGACAGGTATCATTGAGTTTACTCAGCCGCCAGCGACCATCTGGCAGGTATTCCACCACATTGATACAGGTGTTGTCCTGGCGGAAGAGCCAGAAGTTGGCCAAATCCATGCCCAGGGCATAACAGAAGAAAGCGCGGATAGTGGCATCATGGCTCAGTACCAGCACCGTCTCCCCGGGATGGCGTTTGGCGATCATCTCCAGAGCTGCTACTGCCCGATCCTGGACCTGCTTAAGGCATTCCCCGCCCCCGGGCATGGTGATTTGATGGGGAGCGGATTGCCAGATCTCCAGTTCCACTCCGTATTGTTCCTTGACCTCATGGGCATACAGCCCCTGCCAGCAGCCATGGTGAATTTCCGTCAATCCCTCCACGATTTCCACCGGCAGCTGATGCTTTTCTGCAGCTTTTTTGGCAGTTTCATAGGCCCGGCTCAGCGGACTGGAATAGACAGCGGTGATGGGTAATTTAGCCAGGGCCTCAGCCAGCCTTTCCGCCTGCTGCCAGCCCAGCGGAGAAAGTTCAGTGTCCAGCTGGCCCTGATAACGCCCTTCCCGGTTCCAGTTGGTTTCACCATGGCGGGCAAGAATAATTCTGGTCATAAACTAAAGCTCCTCCCCGATTAGTTTTTCTATAAAGAAACGAACTTGACATCGATAATGCCATCTATTTTGGCTATTTCTCCTAGAATTGCCTCCGGTACCACATTATCCACCGCCAGCACCATCACAGCCCGGCCACCCACCTGTTTGCGGCCCACCTGCATTCCAGCAATGTTGATGTCATGCTCACCAATGAGGGTGCCCACCCGCCCGATGATCCGGGGCTTATCAATATGGGGGGCAACCAGCATGTAGCCTTCCGGCACCATGTCGATGCGATAACCGTCTATTAAGACGATGCGGGCATCATTATCCCGGAAGAGGGTACCGCCAACGGCTTTAGGACAGGGCCCGCCTGTCAGTTTGACGGTAATCAGGTTGGTATAGTCATGGGCCTCTTCTTCCCTGGTTTCCATGATGCGCAGGCCCCGCCCCTTGGCCAGCTGTACCGCATTGACATAACTGACCGGCACATCACTGTAGGATTCCATAATCCCCTTGATGATGGCGGTAGTCAGGGGAGCGGTATTGATGCAGGCTACATCCCCGGCATAGGTGATTTCGATATTCTCAAACTCGGAAGTGAGCTGGGAGATAAACTTGCCCAGCTTTTCCGCCAGGGCCAGATAAGGTTTAACAACCAGTGCATCTTCTTTGGGAATGGCCGGCATATTCACAGCATTCTGGGCCATGCCGCCCTGCAGGATGGTGACAATCTCCCGGGCCACATCCAGAGCCACATTGACCTGGGCTTCCTCGGTAGATGCCCCCAGATGCGGGGTAACTACCACATTGGGCAGTTCAAACAACGGGCTTTCCGTCGTGGGTTCCACTTCAAAGACATCCAGCGCTGCTCCGGCCACCTTACCTGTCTTCAGAGCCTCATACAGATCCTGTTCATTGATGATGCCACCGCGGGCAACATTGATAATCCGTACCCCCGGCTTCATTTTGGCCAGGGCTTCCCGGTTAATCAGGTTAACCGTTTCCTTGGTTTTGGGCAAATGCACGGTGATAAAGTCCGCTTCCCGATAGACATCCTCCAGGGACACCAGTTCCACCCCGATTTCCCGGGCCCGCTCATGGGTGATATAGGGGTCATAACCGATGACCTTCATGGCAAAGCCCTGGGCCCGTTTGGCCACTGCGGTACCAATCCGCCCCAGCCCAATAACCCCCAGGATTTTATCCCGCAGCTCCACGCCGGTAAATTCCTTGCGCAGCCATTTCCCCTTTTTCAAGGCCTCATTGGCCTGGGGTACATGGCGAGCCAGGGCCAGCATCAGGGCCAGAGTGTGTTCAGCCGCGGCAATGGTATTGCCATCGGGAGCATTGACCACAATAATACCATGCTGAGTAGCAGCCTGAACATCGATATTGTCTACCCCGACACCGGCGCGGCCGATTACCTTCAGGTTTACCCCCGCCGCAATAATGGGGGCAGTGATCTTGGTAGCACTGCGCACCACCACGGCATCATAGGCGGGAATCATCTCCACCAGTTGCTGCTCACTCAGCTTTTCCTCGATAACATCCACAGTAAACCCGGGTTCCCGCAAGATATCTATTCCTTTTTCACTGACACCATCTAAGACCAGTATCCGCATAAAAATCCCCTTTCCCCTTATCTAACTTCATTAACTGCGAAACCTCTTACCCTTCCAGAAATACCTTCTGGGCGGCAGCCACACCGGCACCCAGCTGTACCGGATAGCCCACTTCAACCAGGGCCATTTCCAGCGCCCCAATAGCCAGGATAATATCCAGCTTATCGGCATAACCCATGTGGCCGATACGGAAAATCTTGCCCTTCAGTTTGCCCTGGCCACCGGCAAAAGTCACCCCGTATTTGGTACGCAATACCTTGCGCAGGTCTTCGGTATTGAGCTGGTCATTGCCCTTAACAGCAGTTACAGTATGGGAAGCTACTTCATCAGCAGCCAGCAACTCCAGGCCCAGTGCTCTGATAGCGGCCCGGGTAGCTTTTGTCATAAGGGCATGCCGGGCAAAGACTTCCGGTAAGCCTTCCGCCAGGATCATGTCCAGAGCAGCTTCCAGCCCGTAAAAGAGGGTAACATTGGGAGTCCAGGCGGTATTCCACTCCGCCATATTTTTTCTGGCCTGCTTCAGGCAGAAGTAGAAACGGGGAGCTTTGGCCGTCTCCATAGCCTGCCAGGCCTTTTCACTGACACTGACCAGAGCCAGCCCCGGCGGCAACATCAAGGCCTTCTGGCTACCGGTAACCATGATATCCACCTGCCATTCATCAGTGCGGATATCCATCCCGCCCATGGAGCTGACGGCATCCACCAGCAGGACAGCATCGGTTTTGGCCACCAGGGCTCCCAGACCCCCGATATCATTGGTAACACCGGTGGAAGTCTCATTGTGGGTAGCCAGCACGGCCCGGTACTGATTGGTAGCCAGCTTTTCCTCTACCTGTTTCAAATCAATGGCTTCACCCCAGGGGAACTCCAGAGCATCTACCTCTGCTCCGTATAAACGGGCGATTTTGGCAAAACGCTCGCCGAAGTTACCGGTAACCAGGGCCAGTACCTTGTCCCCAGGGCTGATCACATTGGCCACTGCCGTTTCCAGTCCCCCCGTACCGGACTGGGTGAGAATAAACAGGTCCTTTTCAGTCTGAAAAACCTGTTTGGCCTTTTTAATCAGCCGTTCGTGCAGTTTGGCAAAGTCCCCACTGCGGTGACCGATCATGGGCCGAATCATGGCCTGCTGGACCGCCGGTGGAATAGGTGTCGGCCCAGGAATCATTAGATACTTTTTGTCCTGCAACATTAAAATCAACCCCTCTCCCGGATTTAGATGATTATTATAAATAGAAAAGCTCTCATCCATAAAGCCTCAGCTTTAGGGACGAGAGCTTGTTCCCGCGTTGCCACCCTAATTGGCCAAAAGGCAATAATATCCCCTTGACCCTCTCGATGCGATAACGGCGCCACCGTATCCACTTACCAGGCCACGGCCCTTCGGTGGATCCCCTCCAGGGCGGATTCAGCAGTTCCCAGGACCGGTTCGCACCAACCACCGGCTCTCTTGCCTGTTTCCTGCCTATGTTCCCTTTCAACGGGTTACCCTTATGAGATGATGGTTAGATGGAATTATAAGAAAGGACCAATCTCCTGATTGGTCCTCTGGTCACTGCTGCTAAAAGGGTAAACGAAGCCACAAACGCATCCTGTCGCTCCCTGTCCTTTTGCCTGAGAGATTGACCTGCCGGCTGGCAGGCTTGCTCCTTCGGCGCCCGGTCTTGCCAGGTCTCTCCAGAGGTCTGTCCGGTTACAGTACCTGGCTCAAAAGCCACCTGAGAGTTTGAGCGGCATAATACCGCCTTGCCCCTTCGGCGGTAACGGGTAAACCCCGTTACCTTCTTCTGCAACCTTCATCCAGAAGCTGTATTCATTTTTGTTTACAATTATACGAAGACAAATGTCTTATGTCAAGTGACATTCACTTATTTTTTACACAAATCCACAAAATACTGATGCAAACGATAATCCTCGGTCAGCTCGGGATGGAAAGCCGCCGCCAGCGCCTTGCCCTGTCGGGCCAGGACGATCTTGTCCTGGAAGGTAGCCATTACCTCAACCCCGGAACCAACTCGTTCAATGTAGGGGGCCCGGATGAAAACCGCCCGCAGGGGCTGTGCTCCGATAGCGGGAACCGGCAAATCCACTTCAAAGCTGTCCACCTGTCGACCATAGGCATTGCGCTTGACAGTCATCTCCATCAAGCCCAGCCGCGGCTGTTCACTGCCCATAATCTCGGTTGCCAGCAGAATCAAGCCGGCACAGGTTCCAAAAACCGCCATCCCCTGCTGAAAACGCTCCTTGATTTCGGAGAGCAGGCCAAAATCCACCATCAATTTGCCGATGGTAGTTGATTCACCTCCGGGGATTACCAGCCCCGCCAGCTCTGCCAATTGCTCCTTTTTACGTACTTCAACAACTTCCACACCCAGTTTTTCCAGCACCAGCCGGTGCTCCCGAAAAGCACCCTGCAGAGCCAATACCCCGATTTTCATTTTACCAGCCCCGATCCTGCATTCTCATTTCTGGAGTAATAGTGGAAATATCGATCCCGACCATGGGCTCACCCAGGTCTTTAGAAACTTCCGCCAGCACCTGCGGATCATTGTAGTGGGTTGTGGCAGCTACAATGGCCCGGGCCCGTTTGACCGGATCCCCGGATTTGAAGATACCGGAGCCGACGAAAACACCATCACAGCCCAGCTGCATCATCAAAGCTGCATCAGCAGGAGTAGCGATACCGCCAGCAGCAAAGTTCACCACCGGCAACTTCCCGGTTTTGGCCACTTCCACCACCAGTTCATAGGGAGCGCCCATCTCCTTGGCTGCAGTCATCAGCTCTTCCTGGGGCAGCATCTGCAGACGGCGAATTTCTCCCATCACCGTGCGGAAGTGTTTGACTGCTTCCACCACATTACCGGTACCCGGCTCGCCTTTGGTCCGGATCATAGCAGCCCCTTCCCCAATCCGGCGCAGGGCTTCCCCCAGGTTTTTAGCCCCGCAGACGAAGGGTACCTTGAACTCCCATTTATTGATGTGGAATTTATCATCCGCAGGAGTGAGGACCTCACTTTCGTCAATATAGTCCACGCCCAGAGATTCCAGGATCTGGGCCTCCACAAAATGCCCGATCCGGCACTTGGCCATTACCGGGATGGTGACCGCATCTTGAATGCGCTTGATTACCGTGGGATCGGCCATGCGAGCAATTCCGCCCGCAGCCCGGATATCGGCCGGTACTTTTTCCAAAGCCATAACGGCACAGGCGCCCGCTTCCTCAGCGATTTTAGCCTGTTCCGGTGTAGTTACATCCATAATGACGCCGCCTTTCAGCATTTCTGCCAGGCCAGCTTTAACGCGAAAAGTTCCCCTTTCCATGATGTTCTTCCCTCCTACACTTTGTTCCTGAATATTTTACTACACTTTTCCTGCGCTGACAAGCTATCTGTACTATTCCGATAGAGAAAGTATAAAAAGTAAATGCCCGGCTCTCAATTCTGCCGGGCATGGCAAGATAAAATATTTCCTATTGTTTGGGTACATTCTCTCCGTGACAATCCTTACATTGATTGGTAGCTTTGCTGCCATTATGACATTTCAGGCAGACCGGCATTTTGATCCTGGGACTTCCTGGCTGCCGGGTGGAATGCACCAGACCAGCATGACAATCCACACAGTCTACTCCCTTCTGAGTATGATATTCATGGGGAACCACCAGCCCCCCCGGAGGAGAAATATCCCGCTGCCGGCTATGGCAATCCAGGCAGACTGCATTGGGCACTATGGTTTTCTTCTTGATGGGTTGATTGTAAAAACCGCGCCAGTGTTTATAAGCCAGCTCGGTCATGGGTACATTGGGATGGCATTTGAGACAGCCAATGCGGCCATGGGTAGATAAGCGCCAGGAATTGATCTGTGGTTGCATTTCATGGCAACTTCCGCAAAGGCTGTTTTCTTCTTTATTTTGGGTATAACCGATACTGCCTACGCTAAAAAAAGTAGCAATCAATAAACTCACTACCAGCATGGCCATCGTCAATGTACCCCAGACCCGAAATGTTTTGACCATTTTCCTGTCCCTCCTTTAGCTTAACCCCAGAGGCAAATATTCAGCCAGAAACCAGCCCAGGATGAGAAAGTAAATGATCATTTCAACAATAATCAAACCTTTGTTGCGACTGTGTTTGAAGACGGCCATGCCTCTCCCTCCTGTCCTTCCTCCGGTATCAGGATGATTTTTTCCTGCTCCTTTTTAATTCGCTCCAGTTCCAGGGGATGTTCGTGTTCCATTACCCTAATATCCATCAACCCATTAAACCAGGTTGTGCTGCCCGGGAAAAAATCGGGATTGAAGTGAACATTATAAAAATGCCAGACAAAGATAGCCAGAATGGCCAGTACCGCCTCATCACTATGACCAATCCGCCAGCAATCAATGAGCCAGCGGGGCATCAGGGCCGCTCCCCATTCCGGCATCATCATGAAAATACCGGAACCACCAATGATGAACATCCCCCAGAATACCGCCCAGTAGTCAAACTTCTCCTTGTAGGAATAGCGATCAAACCGGGCTGGTTGGTCAGTAAAACCCAGCTGGTATTTCAGGTGTTGCACCAGGTCAGTTACATCCTTTAAAGCTGGCATAATGGCCCAGCCCAGATCTTTTTTAACCAGCATTTTGTAAAACATCCAGACCAAATGATAAATACTAACTGCAATCATGGTTAATCCGCTGCCGATATGAATATTGAGCATGGTATCCGGCCCGCCAAACCAGCGGGCAAGGGCCAGGGATAAACTGTTATCATGCCATTTAATGGGCAAGCCGGTAATAGTACAGAGAATAAAGGTAGAAAACATACCAATATGGTGAATACGTTGATGAAGATTCCAGCGTCTAACTGCAGCCCGGTAGTGCCTTTTTTCCATTCCAACCCCTCCTAGTGTTGCTGTTCCCCGCTGGCCAGCGCATTTCTAAGCTTGCGATACAGTTCCAGCTGCATATGAATGATTAACAAAGTAACAACAATTATAGTTAACCAGACAAAAAACTTCAGGGTATAGTACATGGGAGCTCCTTCACCCTCTTTTTCCAGAAGAAAATGCTCTTTCCCCGCAGCAAAATTGACTTCAGGCTTAAAATGACATTTAGCACAGGTTTTTGGGGTATTGGTTTTGCTCACCGGCGAAGCCGCCATACCGGGCCCCTTAATTTCATGGGAACCATGACAATCCACACAGCTGGCCGCTTTCTGACTGCCCAGCAGAACCGCTTTGCCATGGAAGCTCTCTTCATAGGACTCCTTGATCCGCCCACTGTGACATCCTGCCGCAGTACAGGTATGGGGGATTTGCTGTTTGGCTACCAGCGCCAGGGCGTCTTCTTTTTTGCGGATATTGTGCACCCCATGACAGGCACTGCACCGCACCTTCCCGTTATGCACACTGTTGCTGTATACCGCAGTTACATCCTTATGACAGTCCCGGCAATTATTATCAATAGCTACTCGCATTTTTTCCCCGGTCAGGGCCCCGGTATGGGGATATTCAGTAATATCCCGATGACAGGTGGTACAGCGATTGGTTCCATGCTGGGAAACCAGATATTCCCCTTCATCAACATAAAGACTGACTATTTTGCCATCCATTTTGGTTTTCAGCCCGATGGCGCCATGGCAGCGCAGACAGCCTTCATTGAAGCGGCGATTTTCCGCCAGTTTGGCAGCAAATTGTTCTTCAGCTCCAAAAGCCGTCCCCTGTTTAAACCAGCAGAGGAACAGCCCCATTAATATCAGTAAGGTCAGCCTCAACGGGCTCATTGTTTTTTTCATTATTTCGCCTCCTTATCAGTACCCGTCTCACGGATGCACCATAACCCCTGCTACAGCAACGGAAATAGCTCCTATCCAGATCACCAGGGTCAGTAAAACAAACAGGAGCATACCCGAAACATTTCTGGCTTTCACCTTATAAAGGGTAACATAAGCACTCACTGCCAGAGAAAAAAGCAAACATAATACCCCCAGCGTTATTAATACAGCCTTTAACATGCTCAATCCCCCCTTACATCACCGCCGGCCAGACCAGACTGACGGCCAGCACAAAAGTTATTGCCGAAATGAGCACCCCCAGGAACATGGTTAACAGAGACCTTACCACTCCATTGCCAGCAGGCAACACATAGAACGCTACATATCCGCCTGAGCTAAAACCAAACACCAGTGAAAGAAGTGCACCAATTCCCAGCAAAGTTAACATTGGACAACCCTCCTCCACAAAAAAACCGAACCTCCCTGAGGCCCGGCCAGCTACCGGTCTCAGGACTTGAAAGTCTCCGGACTGGGTTTAACGGTATTTGGTTTCCCAGTTACTGCAATCTTCCCTGGTATCGATGATAATGAAGCGCTTGCAATGTCTGCATTTAATGTAGATTTTGGTACGTGCTCTTTGTGCAACGATTTTGCCACACATACAACGAACATCAGCCAGTAAATGACTTACTTCCGCCCCTTCCTTGTGGGGAATAATACCTGCCACACCTTTCACCTCCTTCGCCAAAGAAAAAGACCGGTCAGGAGTTCCTGTCAGGAACTCCTGCCGGTCTCCGGACTCAAAGGTCTCTGGACTCTAGAATCTCTATGAAGTTTTAAAATGAATAACAGGCTTGGTACGCGTTTCATTTAAACGGATTAGAATAAACCTTTTACAATGACGGCATTTAATGATCAAAGTATTATCCACAACCTGACAGATCAGTTTACCACACTGACAATTAACATTGCCCATACAAAACTCACTTCCCTCCCCGGCAGTAAATCTTCGCTGACTTACCGCCTCTCCCAACCATAACCGCTGCAGGAGATTGTGGCCAATTTCACATTCGCGGCGCCGCTTGCTTGTGAAACTTTGTACGTATATTATTCTTCTTCGGTTGCAAAAATCCTGCTTATTGTCCTTCAATTTTTTAAATTTTCCTTCGAATTTATTCGACAAATTTTTTTGTTGACAACATGGGCATATCGGTGTATCATATTCTTTGCGACGGGGCGTAGCGCAGCTTGGTAGCGCACCTGCCTTGGGAGCAGGGGGTCGCAGGTTCGAATCCTGTCGCCCCGACCATCGCAATTCCAGGATATAATGCAAGAAAAAGTGTTGACAAACACGGAATGGTTGTGTAAAATACAGAAGTGCATATGGCCCCTTGGTCAAGTGGTCTAAGACACCGCCCTTTCACGGCGGTAACACGGGTTCGAATCCCGTAGGGGTCACCAACCTGCCGGCGTAGCTCAACTGGTAGAGCAACTGACTTGTAATCAGTAGGTTGCGGGTTCAAGTCCTGTCGCCGGCTCCAGAATATCTATGGAGGAGTTCCCGAGTGGTCAAAGGGAGCAGACTGTAAATCTGCCGGCTGACGCCTTCGTAGGTTCGAATCCTACCTCCTCCACCATTTCGCTGGGGTGTAGCCAAGTGGTAAGGCAGCGGACTTTGACTCCGCCATGCGTTGGTTCGAATCCAGCCACCCCAGCCACTTATTTCGCGAGCCATTAGCTCAGTCGGTAGAGCACCTGACTTTTAATCAGGGTGTCGCTGGTTCGAGTCCAGCATGGCTCACCATTATCCGCGCGGGTGTGGCGGAATTGGCAGACGCACTGGATTTAGGTTCCAGCGGGAAACCGTGGGGGTTCAAGTCCCTCCACCCGCACCAATTGTGGGCATTATGCGGAAGTGGCTCAGTGGTAGAGCATCGCCTTGCCAAGGCGAGGGTCGCGGGTTCGAATCCCGTCTTCCGCTCCAGGCGCCCGTAGCTCAGTGGATAGAGCGCAGGTCTCCGGAACCTGGTGCGTAGGTTCGATTCCTACCGGGCGCACCATCAGCTTGCCACTATAGCTCAGTAGGTAGAGCGCATCCTTGGTAAGGATGAGGTCACCGGTTCAATCCCGGTTAGTGGCTCCAGTTTAGCACGGAGAAGTACTCAAGTGGATCAAGAGGCAGCACTGGAAATGCTGTAGGGGGCGCAAGTCCCGCGTGGGTTCGAATCCCACCTTCTCCGCCAGTTTAAAATGCGGGTGTAGCTCAGTGGTAGAGCCCCAGCCTTCCAAGCTGGTTGCGTGGGTTCGATTCCCATCACCCGCTCCACTATCAACGCGGGGTAGAGCAGTTGGTAGCTCGTCGGGCTCATAACCCGAAGGTCGAGGGTTCAAGTCCCTCCCCCGCAACCAAACACGGGCGATTAGCTCAGTTGGTCAGAGCGCTTGCTTGACATGCAAGAGGTCACAGGTTCAAGTCCTGTATCGCCCACCATAAGTACGATGAAAACCGCTAGTTCAGGTTCTAACCTGATTAGCGGTTTTTTGTTTCGTAGTACTGCTATTTATTTTTCTGTGCAGTCACAGTATAATGAAAATAGACAATTAATCCCTTTTAATACTTGAAAGGTGATAGCTATGGCTGGAATTCTTTTAAGTATTGACTGGGATTTTTTTGTGCCTGCCCGGCCGGAATGGCAGGTATCCTTGCGGGAAAGCGTCCGCAACCAGAATCAACTCTGGTATAAGCGGTATCTGGTAGCCAAACGCCAGGGCGAGGATTTAAGCAAAACTGTGGACGTTATCCCTTTCTATTATCTTTTTCCCTGCTATCTGCAAAAATATTTTTCTTATTCCCCTGATGCACTCTTGCTTGTGACCGATTCCCATAAGTATTCTTACGAACTGGCCAGAGAAATGGATATCGAGTATGTGATCCTTTTTGATACCCATGCCGATTTAGGATATGGCGGGCTGGCTTCCCTGGATTATGAAGTCAATTGCGCCAACTGGCTGGGGAAGTTATTGCAGGAAAAAATTATTAAGCGGGCAACCATTGTTTACAGCCCCCACACCTTAGAAGACCCGGGCTGGTTTAGCGAACAAAATCGTACTTTCCCCATAGGTTACACCAGCCCCTTTCTTCTTCCATCACCGCTCCCGCTCTCAGCCATTCATATTTGTCGTTCGGGCGCCTGGACACCACCCTGGCTGGATCAAAAATTTGAAAAACTGGTCCGGACTTTTAAGTTACCGGTACAAAAACAGGATCTACCTGCAAGGGTCTGGAAAACCTCTTTCACCCTTGCCGAACAAGTAGATGCTCTGATTTGTTAGGATTAATTTTGAGCTTTAAAACAAAGTTGTCCCAATGGTACACCTTGCGCCAGCGTGAGTATCAGGCAGTCATTTCTTTTACATTTGTCAGCCACTAAAAAAAAGAGTAAAATTGAATTGTGATTTTGGTAAAAAGGATGGTTGAAATGCATACCTTTGGCTTTGTCCGAGTCGGGGCAGCTGTGCCCCGTTTGAAAGTGGCTGACATCGATTATAACCTGCAGCAAATAATTCAGTTAATCCAGGCGGCCGATCAGAATAACCTGGCCGTGCTGGCTTTTCCGGAGCTGTGTCTTACCGGTTATACCTGTGGCGATCTTTTCCTGCAGGGCCTGTTGCAGGATAAAGCCAGACAAGCCCTCTTGGCTCTGGCCCAGGCTACCAGGACCAACGAGGTAGTGGTTGTAGTTGGTTTGCCTCTAGTCATCAAGCACCGCCTGTTCAATTGTGCCGCTGTCCTGCAACGGGGTGAGATCCTGGGGATTGTCCCCAAGATCTATCTGGCCAATCAGAAGGAATTTTATGAGAAACGCTGGTTTTCTTCCGGTCAGGAGTTAATTCGGGAACTGTCCAATGTAGAACTAACGCCAGGATACCCTGTTCCTTTTGGACAGCTTTTATTTCACTCTCCCCAGCTAGGCTATACTCTGGGTGTGGAAATTTGCGAAGACCTCTGGGCCGTTATCCCGCCCAGTTCATTTCTGGCCGTTCAGGGGGCCAATTTACTCATCAATCTCTCAGCCAGCAATGAACTGGTAGCCAAAGCCGATTATCGCCGGGAACTCATCCAGCAGCAAAGTGCCCGCTGCCTGGCCGGTTATCTCTACGTTTCTGCCGGCGTACACGAGTCCACCACTGACACTGTTTTCGGCGGTGATTGTCTGCTCGCGGAAAATGGTGTAATCCTGACCTCCTCTCCCCGCTTCCAGCGGGAAAACCTGTTACTGTGGTCAGAAATCGATGTGGAACGCCTGAATCTGGAGCGGCTGGCCAATAAAACCTTTGCTGACAGCTGTCAACTGGTGACTCCGCCGGTACCAGCCCGCCAGGTAGAAATTCAGTATTACCGGGATTATGATTATACCAGTCAACCCTTACGGCGCCATATCTCTCCTCATCCCTTCATTCCCCAGGATAGCGGCGCCAGGGACCGGCGCTGTCAGGAGATTTTCCAAATTCAAGTGGCTGGTTTGGCCAAGCGCCTGGAGCATACCGGCGCCAAAACCGCTGTCCTTGGTATCTCCGGTGGCCTTGATTCCACCCTGGCTCTGCTGGTTACCTGCCAGGCCTTTGATTTGCTGGGTTATCCCCGCGAACAAGTCCTGGCGGTCACTATGCCCGGTTTTGGCACTACCGATATTACCTATACCAATGCCCTGCAGCTAATGCAGGCTCTGGCGGTAACCTGTAAGGAAATCGATATTAAACCCGCTTGTTTACAGCACTTTCAGGATATCGGGCACGATCCAGCCCGGCATGATATTACCTATGAAAATGTTCAGGCGCGCGAACGCACTCAGATCCTGATGGATTTAGCTAATCAGCACGGAGGGCTGGTAGTCGGGACAGGGGATTTGTCAGAACTGGCTCTGGGCTGGGCTACCTATAACGGGGACCATATGAGTCATTATGCTGTCAATGCCGGGGTGCCCAAGACCCTGGTCAAATACCTGGTGGAATGGGTGGCCGAACATGCTGCCGACCCCGCCACCGCCGCCTGTTTACATCGCATTCTGGCCACTCCCATCAGTCCGGAGCTACTGCCTCCTGATGCCAGTGGCAATATCCAGCAAAAAACAGAAGACATCGTCGGACCCTATGAACTCCATGATTTTTTCCTTTACTATCTAGTTCGTTTTAATCTGCCGCCACGGAAAATCGCTTTCCTGGCTGATCAGGCTTTTACTGGTAGGTATGCTGGAGATGAAATCCGCAAGTGGCTAAAAGTCTTTTATCGCCGTTTTTTCAGTCAGCAATTTAAGCGCTCTTGTTTGCCTGATGGACCCAAGGTGGGTTCGGTCTCCCTCTCCCCCCGGGCCGACTGGCGTATGCCCAGTGACGCCCAGGTTAACTTATGGTTGAAGGAACTGGAAAATTTTTAAAAGGCCATTAAAGGCCTTTTTATTTTTTATCTTAATAATTGTCCGTGTATGGTGTATTCCCGGAAACAAGTTATTGAATTTTTCCGAAAATTATGTTACTATGTCCATGGTTGTTGCACAATACATATCAAAAAAGGAGGCTTTTTATGGCACAACTAGTCGACTTGCTCAACAGCTATGTCTGGAGCAAAGCCCTCATCTACCTCTGCCTGGGAGCAGGCATCTATTTCTCCCTGCGCATGCGCTTCTTCCAGGTCCGTCACATCAAGGACATGGTGAAATTGCTCCTTGGTGGTGGCAGCTCCGAACAAGGGGTATCTTCTTTCCAGGCCTTTGCTCTCTCCGTTTCTGGCCGGGTTGGTACCGGCAATATCGCCGGGGTTGCTACCGCCATCGCTTATGGTGGGCCTGGTGCAGTTTTCTGGATGTGGGCCATCGCCTTCCTGGGTGCCGGCTCGGCTTTCGTGGAATCAGCTCTGGCCCAGATTTATAAAGTAGAGAAAGATGGCCAATACCGGGGCGGTCCTGCCTACTACATCGAAAAAGGACTGGGTATGAAATGGTATGCTGTCACCTTTGCAGTAGCTACCGTGCTGGCTATGGGCTTCCTGTTGCCCGGTGTCCAGTCCAACAGTATTGCTGCCAGTATCCAGAACGCTTTTGGCGTCAGCCCGGCCATTACCGGTGCTGGTGTAGTGGCATTGCTGGGCCTGATTATCTTCGGTGGAGTCAAACGTATCAGCCGTGCCGCTGAATTGATTGTTCCTTTTATGGCAATCGGATATATATTAATGGCACTCATATTTATGGTTGTTAATATCACTGAAGTTCCCCATGTTTTTGCGCTGATTTTCAAAAATGCCTTCGGACTGGATCCCATGTTTGGCGGTATCCTGGGTTTGGCTGTTTCCTGGGGGGTAAAACGGGGTATCTACTCCAACGAAGCCGGTCAGGGTACTGGTCCCCAGGCAGCCGCTGCTGCTGAAGTTTCCCACCCGGCCAAACAGGGCTTTGTTCAGGCCTTCTCCGTATATGTGGATACTTTACTGGTCTGTTCTGCTACTGCTTTTATGATCTTGATTACCGGTAAATACAATGTCATCAATCCTGCCGGCGGCTTTATTGTCGAAAATCTGCCCGGAGTGGATATCGGTCCTGCTTATACCCAGAAAGCTGTGGAAACCCTCTTCCCCTCCATTGGTGCAGGTTTCGTAGCAGTTGCCCTGTTCTTCTTTGCTTTCACCACCTTGATGGCGTACTACTATATCGCTGAGACCAATATCGCCTATCTGTTTAAAAACAATAGCAAAATCGCTATAAACTTGCTGCGTTTCGCCCTGCTGGGCTCCACTTATTACGGTGCGGTCAAGACCGCTACCGTAGCCTGGGGCCTGGGTGATCTGGGCGTAGGTATCATGGCCTGGTTGAATGTCATCGCCATCCTGATCCTGCAAAAACCGGCACTGCTGGCATTGAAGGATTATGAAGAGCAAAAAGCTCTGGGCCTGGATCCGGTTTTCGATCCGGTCAAACTGGGCATCAAGAATGCCGATTTCTGGCTCACCTATAAACAGCGGCAACAGGGTCAAAACAAAGGTACAATGGCTGCCAAGTAGTAAGCAAGCCCCTCTGCTCCAGGCAGAGGGGCTTACCTTTACCCTATTTTCTCCACGCGAACCGCCGCTACTTTCAATTCCGGAATTTTGGCAATGGGATCACGAGCGGTATTGGTCAGCAGGTTAGCTGCACTTTCGGCAAAATGGAAAGAAGTAAAGACTGTGCCAGGCCGTACCATCTCCGTCACTTTGGCCTTGATGGTGATGGCCCCCCGGCGCGACACCACCTTCACCAGGTCCCCATCAACAATGCCCAGACGGCAAGCATCCTGAGGATGAATCTCCAGATAATCAGCAGGCATAAATTCCGCCAGGCCCCGGGAACGCCTGGTCATGGTACCAGTATGGTAGTGGGTACGGCGCCGCCCGGTATTGAGTACCAGGGGATATTCCTCATCAGGCAGCTCTGCCGGTGGTGTAAAATCCACGGCATGGAACTTGCCCAGCCCCCGGCTGAATTTGCCCACATGCAGAATCGGCGTACCGGGGTGGTCAGGGCTGGGGCAGGGCCACTGCAAGCCACCCTGTTCCAGCCGCTCGTAGCTGATGCCACCATAAGAAGGTGTAACCCTGGCGATTTCAGCCATGACCTCTGCCGGATGGCTGTAGTCCATTTTCAGCCCCAGGCGGCGGCCGATTTCCGCCAGCACCTGCCAGTCAGCCCGGGCCCCTCCAATGGGCTCAATGGCTTTCCGCACCCGCTGCACCCGCCGCTCGCTATTGGTAAAGGTGCCATCCTTTTCAGCAAAGCTGGCGCCCGGCAGCACTACATGGGCCAGACGGGCTGTTTCCGTCAGGAAGATATCCTGGACCACCAGGAATTCCAGGTGCTTGAGAGCTTCTTCCACATGCTTGATATCCGGGTCGCTTAACATGGGGTTCTCACCCAGAATGAACATGCCTTTGATGGACCCGGCATGAGCAGCTTCCAGCATTTCTCCCACCGTCAAACCAGGGGTGGCAGGCAGATAATCCACTTCCCAGGCTTGCTGGAATTTGAGGCGGACCTGTTCATCTGTTACACTCTGGTAGCCGGGCAGGACATTGGGTAAGCCGCCCATATCGCAGGCTCCCTGGACGTTGTTCTGACCCCGTAAGGGATTGACCCCGGAGCTGGGTTTGCCCAGATGGCCACAGAGCAGAGCCAGGTTAGCAATCGCCAGGACATTGGCAGTTCCGGAAGTATGCTGGGTCACGCCCATAGTATAGAAAATAGCGGCTTTTTCCGCCCGGGCATAGGCCCGCGCCACCTGCCTAATGGTCTCTGCCGGCACCCCGACATAGTTTTCCACCAGTTCCGGTTTGAAGTTGGTCAGGCTGGCTGCCCATTCCTCAAAGCCTTCTGTCCGCTCCTTAACAAATTCCTTATTCCAGAGGCCTTCCTCAATGATAGTGTAGGCCAGGGCGTTGAGAAGCGGGATATTGGCCCCTGGTTTAATTTGCAGATGCTCTTTAGCCAGAGCAGCAATTTCCGTGCGCCGCGGGTCGACCACAAAGAGAGTGGCTCCCCGGCGGACTGCTTTTTGCATTTCCACCCCGATGATGGGATGGGCTTCAGTGGTATTAGAACCGATTACCAGTAAAACTTCACAGTCCTTGATTTCACCAATGGAGTTGGTCATTGCCCCGCTGCCAAATGCCATCGCCAGACCGGCGACAGTAGAGGAGTGTCAAAGGCGGGCGCAATGATCGATATTATTGGTGCCAAAGGCAGCCCGGGCCAGTTTGTTGAGAAGATAATTTTCCTCATTGGTGCAGCGAGCCGAAGCCAGAAAAGCCAATGCTTGCCCGCCGTCCCGCTCCTTGATTTCCTTCAGTTTACTGGTGACCAGGTCCAGAGCCTCATCCCAGCTGGCCGGTACCAGTTCACCGTTTTTGCGAATCAGAGGAGTGGTCAAACGCTCCGGGCTATGGATGAAATCATAGCCAAAGCGGCCTTTGATGCAGAGGTGTTTGCCATTGACTTCCCCGCTTTCATCTGTAGTAACCCCAACTACCTTGCCATCCCTGACATTCAGCTGAATGGTACAGCCGGTGCCACAATAGGGGCAGATGGTGCGAACCTTTTTCATCTCCCAGGGCCGGCCCTGGCCTACCATCTGCTTTTCCACCAGCGCCCCTACCGGACAGACAGCGACACAGCTGCCGCAGCCGATACAGACGGACTCGCCCATGCCGGTATCCAGAGCCGGGGTGATTTTGGTATTGAAACCCCGGTAGGCGAAATCCAGGACACTCCGCCCCTGGATTTCTGCACAAACCCGCACACATTTGCCGCAGAGGATGCATTTGTTATTATCCCGCAGGATAACGGGGCTGCTCTCATCAATGGGAAAATCATGCCTTTCCCCCTGGAAGGAGGGCTGGCGTACACCATAGCGGTAAGCATATTCCGCCAGCTTGCAGTTGCCGGTTTTATGACAGGTCATGCAATCTTCCGGGTGGTTGGCCAGCAGCAATTCCAGGATGGTTTGCCGGGCTTCCCGCACCTGCTGGCTTTCGGTATGGACCACCATCCCATCAGTCGCTTCAGTAACACAGGAGGCAGGCAGATTGCGCATACCCTCGATTTCCACCACACATATGCGGCAAGCGCCGGGCCGGGTTAATTCCGGATCATGGCAAAAGGTAGGAATGTCTAGACCGGCAGCCTGGGCTGCTTCCAGCACGGTAGTGCCTTTGGGTACAGTCACCTGCCGGCCGTCTATAGTCAAAGTAACAGTGCTCATCTCTCTCCCCCCTCTTTCTGGAGGTTAGCCAGGATTTCGGTCAGGCCCAGAGCCTCTGCCCAGGGTGCCAGGCGGAAACTGCCATCTTCATTGCGCAAGTAAGGCGGCTGCGCCTTGGGATTGTAGCGCAAATCCATGCCCAGGCGCCCTTTCAGGCACAGGGGGCGTCCCGGTGCTGCCTGCCCGGCAGCAACACCAACCACCTGCCCCTGCTTTTTGAGCAGGAAGAACTGACAACCCGCTTCACAGAAAGTACAGGTTTTTTCCTCCCGCTCCAGTTCCCAGGTACGGCCCAGACCAGCAGTGCGCTTATCCACCAGGGCCCCTACCGGACAGACGGAAACGCAGTTATTGCAGTAGATGCAGTTGGAGAAAGCCAGATCAGTATCCAGGGCCGGGGCGATTTTGGTACTAAAGCCCCGGTAGGCAAAGTGAATTGCATGCTGACCGCGGATCTCGGCACAGATGCGGACACATTTGCCACAGAGAATGCATTTATTCAAATCCCGCTGGATGTAAGGGTTGCTATCATCCAGGGGATAGGCATGGCGTTCGCCGCCAAAACCTGGGTCCCGTACTCCGTATTCATAGGCATACTGCTGGAGCAAACAGGCTCCGCTGGCCTCACAGGTGAGGCAATCATTGGGGTGGTTGGCCAGCAATAACTCCAGGATGGTTTTCCGGGCCTCCATTACCGCCGGGGAATGGGTTTCCACTTCCATTCCCTCTGCCACCGGCGTGACACAGGAAGCCGGTAGATTGCGGGCCCCTTTCACCTCCACCACACAGAGCCGGCAGGCCCCGGGTTTGGAGAGGCGGGGATCGTAACAGAGGGTGGGAATGTTGATGCCCAGCTCCCGGGCTGCCTCCAGAACCGTATATTCGGCGGGAACCGTCACTTTTTGACCATTGATAGTCAAAGTCACTTTATTCACCGACGGCCCACCTCCTACTTGCGCCCGACAGCGCCGAATTTACATTTGCTCATGCAGACACCGCACTTGATACACTTGGCGGGATCGATAACATGGGCTTCCTTGGTATTGCCGCTGATAGCCCCCACCGGACAGTTCTTTTTACACAACCCGCAACCTATACATTTTTCGGCATCGATATAGTAGGTGAGCAGATTGCTGCAGACTCCGGCCGGGCAGCGTTTTTCCCGGATATGGGCTTCGTATTCATCCCTGAAATAGCGCAGAGTGGACAGTACCGGGTTGGGAGCCGTCTGTCCCAGGCCGCAAAGGGAAGTGGACTTAATCACCCTGGCCAGCCGTTCCAGAGTTTCGATATCCCCTTCCCGGCCTTCCCCGGCACAAATCCGCTGCAGAATCTCCAGCATGCGCTTGGTCCCTTCCCGGCAGGGGGTACACTTGCCGCAGGACTCCTTCTGGGTGAAATTGAGGAAAAAGCGTGCCAGGTCCACCATACAGGTAGTTTCATCCATTATCACCAGACCGCCGGAACCCATCATCGCCCCGGCGGCGATCAGGGAATCATAATCAATAGGCAAGTCCAGCAGAGATTCAGGCAGACAGCCACCGGAAGGACCGCCGATCTGAACGGCCTTGAATTTCTTGCCATCCCGGATACCACCGCCGATATCAAAGATGATCTGCCGCATGGTAATACCCATGGGCACTTCCACCAGACCGGTATTGTTCACTTTACCGGTCATAGCGAAGACTTTGGTACCCTTACTTTTCTCCGTCCCGATAGCAGCATACCAGTCTGCCCCTTTGCGGAAGATAAGAGGTACATTGGCAAAAGTCTCTACGTTGTTAATATTAGTCGGCTTACCCCATAGCCCTTTGACAGCCGGGAATGGCGGTCTGGGCCGGGGCATACCCCGTTCCCCTTCAATAGAGTTGAGCAGGGCCGTTTCCTCACCACAGACAAAAGCACCGGCACCAGCCTTGATTTTAATGCGGAAACTAAAATTGCTGCCCAGGATATTGTCACCCAGATAACCGGCCGCTTCCGCCTGGGCGATGGCTACTTTCAGCCGCTTGATAGCCAGCGGATATTCGGCCCGCACATAGATATAGCCTTCATCGGCCCCAATGGCATAGCCGCAAATCAACATCCCTTCCAGAACAGCATGGGGATCCCCTTCCAGAACGGAACGGTCCATGAATGCCCCCGGGTCCCCTTCATCGGCATTACAGACAACATATTTTTTCTCACCGGGCGCTTTGCTGGTAAATTCCCATTTCAAACCGGTGGGGAAGCCGCCACCCCCCCGGCCCCGCAGGCCGGATTTTTTCACATCCTCGATTACCTGCTGGGGTGTATACTCCCGCAACACTTTTTCCAGAGCCTGGTAGCCGCCGGCAGCAATATATTCCTGAATGTTTTCCGGATCGATATGGCCGCAATTATGTAGAACTTCCCGCTGCTGTTTGGCATAAAAGGGCACATCCCGATAGGTAATCGCTCTTTGCTGATTGCCAGGATCCTGATAAAGCAGGCGTTCCAGGATATTTCCTTCAATGATGTGAGATTGCACTAATTCAGAAATATCCTCCACCTGTACCCGGCGGTAGAACACCCCCTGGGGTTCCATGATCACCAGCGGCCCCTGCTCACAAAAACCATGACAACCGGTCATAACCACTTCAATTTGTCCCAGTTGCCGGGCTGCCAGTTCTGCCTTCAGGGCATCCATAACCTTGACCGAACCGGAAGACATACAGCCGGTACCGCCACAGATTAAAATTCTCTCTACTTTTTGCAACTGTGCCACCCTCATTTCCCCCCTCTTATTCATACTGGGCCAGGATTTCCTTGACCCTGTCCGGTGTCAGGCGACCATGGGTATCATCGTTGACCATGATCACCGGTGCCAGCCCACAGGCTCCGATACAGGCTACTGATTCTAAAGTAAAGCGCAAATCTTCGGTGGTCTCCCCATCCTTAATATTGAGTTCATTCTGGATGGTTTCAAAAATCTTGGCCCCACCCCGCACGTGACAGGCCGTCCCCAGACAGACCCGAATAATATTGCGGCCCCGGGGCTTCAGATGAAACTGGGCATAGAATGTGACCACACCATAAACTTTGGCAAAGGGAATATTCAGCGCTTCCGAAATGCGCCGCAATACTTCCGGCGGCAGGTAGCCATAGATTTCCTGGGCTTCCTGCAGCACCGGAATCAGTGCCCCCTTCTGGCCAGCATAATGGGCCAGTACCTGTTCTAACTGTTCCTGTTTGGGATCCCTGGGCGTTTGCCCGCATTGACAACACGTCATCCCTTATTTCCCCCTCCTCCATGGTTTCAGATGAAATTTAAAGTCCTCTCCTCAGTCACCAGCCGGTGCATCCGGCAATCATGGGCTTCGGGATGGACATCAGGCACCAGTTGTAACTCAAAGATGGGAGCCAGCCAGCGGCAATCCGGCCTGGTTTGAGGCAAAAACCGGTCATAAAAACCGCCACCATAACCCAGCCGGTAGCCCCGATAATCAAAGGCAACTCCCGGGACAATTACCACATCCAATTCAGTCGGTACCAGACGGGGTAAAATGGTCTTCGGCTGCCGGATCCCCCAAACCCCTGGCTCAATATCCCGCTCCAGATCCTGGATTTGATACAACAAAAGGACTTTATTCTCGACATCCGTCACCGGCAATACTACTCGTTTTCCCAGCCGCAGCAACTCCTGCAACAAGGGCCCGGTCTCCACTTCCTGGCGGAAATCCATATAGGCCATTACCGTCTCAGCAGCCTTGATTTCCGGCAAGTCCAGCAGGGCAGCGATAATCTGCCGGCTTTTCTCCCCTACCTCCTCCGGCGTGAGGTTCTGGCGGGCAGCCAGGACCTGCCGGCGTAGTTCCTTTTTCATCCCCTGACCACCTTTTTGTGAATTTTCTTACTCTTTTTTATTATATACCCGTCTTTTTTGGGATACAATAAAAAATTTGCAACTATTATACCACTTGCGCATATTATTTACCAGGAGGTGAAAAAGGGGGAGGGAAGATGAGGTTGGTGAAAGTGGTCGCAAGTACGCACAGAGAAAATTTAGCCCAAAAAGTACTATCGGGGGGAATCGTGCATAAATTAATAGTGAAGAAGGTGAGCTAAATGGAAGATATCCGCTGCTCCTGCGGCAAGCTCATCTGTCAGTACCAGGATAATATGATCATCATTAAATGCCGTCATTGCAAGCGGTTTTTAATCATCAGATTTAATCAGGCCAGTCAGACCAAGCCCCGTATCTTCTGGCGCGAATTTAAAAAAGAATATTGAAGAGAGTCCAGAGACGTTAAGTCCAGAGGCCAGCATTAGACTACTAATGCTGGCATTTTCTTTACGGTGGACTAAAAGAAAATGCGAGCATTTTTTAGTGCTCACCGGAGGACAAAGGCTTTCAGCCAGAGCCCGGAGACCCTGAGTCCTGAGGCCGGCCTGTATGGAACTTTACCGTGCAGGGCCGGCCTTTGGTTTTGATCAAACAGCAAGGGAGGGGGAACATGGAACGGGAAAGGCAACAGGAGCAACTGGAAAACGTCTACTGCAAATGTGGCAAAATCGTGGCCCAGAAAAAGAGATACAAACTCTACATCAAGTGCCGCCACTGCAAACGCTATTTGATTCTTTCTACTGGCGGCAGTCCCTGGCAGGTTATCGGTTCCAATGACCCGTGAGGTTGCAAAGGAGGTATGCTCTATGAAAGTTCTGTTTATCCTTGGCCTGGTCCTGATTCTGGCTTTTGGTTTTTCCCTGGGCGCCTGGGTGGCCTTTTATGGACTCAAGCTGAAGCATCCCGTCAGTAAAGGCCTGACCTTCTTGCTGCTGGGTGCCCTCATCTCCTTTCTGACCTTCGCTTTAAGCATCTTCATCGTCTGGCCCGGCGTCTAAATCCTCCTCATCCGGAAAGGGGTGATGCCCGTGAAAAAGTCCCTTCTCTTTCTTCTCTTGCTGCTTTTGACCTGGCCCGGCTGGGCCCTGGCTGATACCGACCTGGCTGCCGCCCGCAAGTTCAATGAAGGCTGTCTGCGCTGTCATGGGGCCCAGGGCTTGCATACGCGAAGCAATGGCCAAAAAATCAGTCTCTATGTAGATGAGAGCAAATACTTCTCCTCTATTCACGGCACCAATCGCTGCACCACCTGCCACACCGATATCACCGACTACCCCCACGTTGGTGCCAAAACCGGTGCTGAACTGAGGCGGCTGGTAGAAAGCAATTGCCGGCGTTGCCATGATTATATTACCAGAGTCTATGACCAAAGTGCCCATGGGCTGGCCCGCCGGCAGGGTAAGCCCACCGCCCTCTGTCAGGATTGCCACGGCAAACACGATATCCGCAAGAAAGAAGACCCCCTGGCTCATACCTCTGGTCGCAATCAGACTGCTTCCTGCACTGCTTCCGGTTGCCATAGCGGCAGGATCAAGGAAAGCTATACCGAGAGCTTTCATGGCAAAGCTGTGGATTTAGGAGGTACCAAAGCCGCTACCTGCAGCGGCTGCCACGGCAGTCACAACATCCTTGGTCCCAAAGACCCGGCTTCACCGGTAAACAAGGTGAATGTACCACAAACCTGTGCCAAATGCCATTTCCGGGCCGAACCCAATTTCGCCAAAGGCACTGAACATTTTCTGCTGGAAAAGGAAGGGCCCGGTTCCCCCATGTACTATACCCTCAAGTTTTTTGTCTGGCTGACCATTAGTGTAATGGTACTGCTTACCATTCACATGGAACTGGAACTCTATCGCAAATGGAAAGCCGCTAAAGGAGGTGGCTCCTATGGCAGCCACTAAATCCGCCTACCAGCGCTGGGATATACACCAGCGTCTGCAACATATCGGTGTCTTCAGCAGCTTTACTCTCTGCGCCATTACCGGCCTTTCGATCAAATTCAACCACGCCCCCTGGGCCCGTAGCATAGTCGATTTCTTCGGTGGCTTTGAGACCATGTTCAAGTGGCATCTCTTCGGTGGACTGATCCTGACCCTGGCCTGTATCTACCACCTGGTCTGGATGGCCGTCAAAACCTGGAAAGGGGAGCTGGGCTGGGCTGTAATGCCAACTCTCAAGGATTTTACCGACCTGGCTGACCACCTGAAATATCAGTTAGGTCTTTCTGAGCAACCGGCCAGGTTTGACCGCTATTCTTACAAAGAAAAATTCGACTACTGGGCAGTTTTCTGGGGGATGTTTATCATCGGCGGTTCCGGATTTGTCATGTGGTTTCCCGAATGGGGGGCCTCTTTCCTCCCCCGCTGGCTCATTGATTGCTGGCGGGTTGGCCACAGTGATGAAGCAGTCCTGGCCGTCCTGGTCATCTTCACCTGGCACTTTTACAATGTCCACTTCAACCCGGACTTCTTCCCTGGCAATACCCTCTGGTTCAGTGGCCTGATGGATGAACAGGTAATGGAACATGAACATCCATTGGAGCTGGAACGCATTCGCCAGGAGGTGAACCGCCATGGCAGTATTTAAATATAGCCGCAATCGCCTCCTGATTATTCTGGAAATGCTCCTCTACCTTTTCATTTTGCTCTGGTTCCTCTATGAATACATCCCACTGGGGTTGAGTTGAAGGAGGTGAACTGATGAGCATGAAAAGGCTGTTTATCTTCCTCCTTCTGACTTTGCTGGTGGCCCTGACTGCCGCCGTCCTTTTCAGCCAGGGCAGCATCGATTTCAGTCAGAATCGCCGGGAAGCCGCCCTCTGTGATAATTGCCATGAAATGATCCCCAATGTCATTACCTGGCGTCTCTCTTCCCACCAGAAAATCGGCTGTCTGAACTGTCATCGGGACATTACCCTTACCACCTTTGCCTACCGGCACTGGCGGGGTTTTTTTCAGACCCCAATCCAGGGTAACTTCATCCCCGACCAGACTTGCCGTCAATGCCACACTAGCCGGCGCCAGTTAACCATGCCAGACAATCTGAACGTTCCCCATTTCCTGCATACTACCAGGCAGGTGGATTGTGTTGACTGCCACGCTAAAATCGTCCACCGTGGCATCAGCAAAAGCCCACTCCTCAGGCAGCTCAGCTTCCCCGGAGAATATACGGAAGCTAAACTCATCCCCCTGGCCCAGCGTTTACCCTCCCGGGTGCAGATGGCAGAATGCAAAGGCTGTCATAACGGCGCTATGGCCAGTAACCGCTGCTCGGTTTGCCATCCGCAAAATAAGGGAAAATAGTGTTACTACCCCCGGCCTCTGCATATGGTATAGCAGAGGCATATTTTTTCAGATAAATTTGTGAAAGTTACAACTTTTACTCACCAATGAGCAGGAATTTTGCCAATCATGTCCAATATAATTGTGAATGTAATCGCATTTAACAAAGGAGGCCTGACCGATGAAAAGACTCTTCTCCACTGATGTGGTCTTTTTGCACGCCCCGAGCGTCTATGATTTCCGGCGGGATACCATTTTCTTCGGGCCCATCAGTGATGTGGTACCCTCCTCGCCGGCCTTCGAAATGTATCCCATGGGCATTACCAGCCTGGCTGAAACCCTGGAGAAAAATGGCTACAATGTGCGCATTGTCAACCTGGCCTACCTGATGCTGCGGGACCCGGATTTTGACCCGGAAAAGCTGATCGCTCGCCTCAAGCCCAGGTTGTTCGCCATTGACCTGCACTGGTTACCCCATGCCCATGGCAGCCTGGAAGTGGCCCAGCTCTGCAAAAAGTATCATCCGGATATCCCTGTGGCTTTTGGCGGCTTATCCTCTTCCTACTATCATGAGGAATTGATCAGCTATCCTTATGTGGATTTTGTCCTGCGGGGTGATTCCACCGAAGAGCCGATGCGGCAACTGGTCAGCAGCCTGCGCCAGGGCCAGGCGGATTTCAGCTCTATCCCCAACCTGACCTGGAAAAAACCCGACGGGCAGCCGGTGGTCAACCCCCTGACCTGGATTCCCGATAACCTGGATTACACTACCATTCCCAGTTATCGCTATGTGATGGGCTCAGTCTTTAAATACGGTAGTTTACATAACACCATGCCCTACCTGGACTGGCTGAGCTATCCCATTACCGCCCTGCTTACCGCCCGGGGCTGTACCCAGAACTGTTCCATCTGCGGGGGTTCCCGCTCCGCCTATGCCAGAATCTGCGGCCGTCAGAAACCGGCTTACCGCTCACCAAAGGCCCTGGTGGAAGATATCCGCTTTATTAAGTCTTTTGGCAAAGCACCGATTTTTATCTTGCACGACATCCGCCAGGCCGGAATGGATTATGCCCGGGAATTTTTCGGTTTGTTGAAAAAAGAAAGGATCCCCAATGAGTTGATTATCGAGCTCTTTTTCCCGGCCGATGAAGAATATTTCCGCCTGATTAGTGAAAGTGTGCCCAGGTTCAGTCTGGAACTGACCATCGAGACCCATGAGGAACATTTGCGGCGCCTGAACGGCAAGTTCAAGTGCAGTAACGCTGCAGTAGAAGCTACTATTGCGGCAGCTCTAAAATATAACTGCCGCAAAATCGATCTCTTCTTTATGACCGGTATCCCCGGCCAGACTTACCAGAGCGCTCTGGCCAGTATCGACTATTGCCGGCAGCTACTGGAGAAGTTCAATGGGGATAAACGGCTCTCCTTGTTTATTGCACCTCTGGCTCCCTTTCTCGATCCAGGCAGCCCGGCTTTTGAAAACCCGGAAAAGTACGGGTATATCAAGCACTGCCAGACCCTGGAGGATCACCGTCAGGCTTTAACCCGGCCCAGCTGGAAGCATATTCTCAGTTATGAAACTACTACTATGAGCCGGGACGAGATTGTAGAAGCTACCTATGAGGCCGCCTACCGGTTGAATGAGCTGAAACGGGAATATAACCTGATTCCGGAAGAAGTATATGAGGATATTCGCTATCGTATTACCCAGGCCCGGCAGATTATCGCCGAAATTGACCGTATCCTGCTCATTCCCGATGAAGAGGTTCGCCAGCTTAGTCTGCAAAAGTTGAAAGCCAGAGTAGCAGAGCTGAATCGCCATACCATCTGTGGCAAGGATGAGCTGAAATGGCCTCTGCGCCGCCGTTTTGCCGGATTGTGGTCCCTGGGTAAACTGTTGACAATGCTTTTTCTGGAGGAAGTAAAGCGAGTGGGATTGCGCCTGCGGGGTAACTATGACCAGCATCCGCTGGAAATGGGGTAAAGAAAAGAGGGGGTTGCTGGCCCCCTCTTTCCTTTTTAAAGTTATGGGATACTGTAGATAATCTTAGATTGATTATCTAATGCGGTAATGGATTTAACCCCATTCACCGCTTCCTCGGTAATGGCTAAAAAATCACCGTTTACTTTATTTGATATTGAGCCACCGCCACCTATGGACAACTGTTCATTTAAAGATGTTTTTGCAATTCCTCCGCCTCCACCTAAAAGTCTAATATCTGTGCCATTTACTTTAAATAACCTATAATCCACATGATGGCCGTCAGATAGATCATAAGAAAACAGAGCAATTTTCCCATTCCTGAAATCCTTAACCTGGATTAATTTAAAAATTATCGTTTCCGGGAAGATCTTTCTTAAGCAAAAAAATTAGCTGATTGTTACTAAATGATTTAGGCTGACTTGTCGCGCAACCCAGAACCGAAAATGAAACCAGACAAACTAGAAGAAGTAGTTGAAAGTACTTCATTGCTTTAACTCCTTTTCTGAACCGCCACTCTAGGATAATGTCTCTTATTTTTTATTGCGTAAATAAAAATATATTATTATACCTGGAGGAAAAAAGGACTATTATACTACAAAATATAGCTGATTTTACTGTATTCCCATGATAACGTGCGTCTCTGAAGATAAATACTGCAATACAAAGTATTATTCCTAAAAGAATTATATTAATTAAGTTAAAAATATGAAATGCTATCATTTTCCCCTCACATTTACAAATATTTTACGACTATTTATCCAGAGCTTTTCCTAATAAGATTGCCAATACAGACTCTATACAATTTACTCAGTGCAGTTAGCATAAAAAAAGAGGGGGAGCTCCCCCTCATCTGATTATTGCAGCCACCTGCTGACCATTACCATATTTTCAACTCTTTTGGCATATCGAAAAGGAAACCCTTGCTGTAAATTATATTTAGTCCAGCCTTTCTCCGCAGCAAGCTGCCAGTCAGTCTCCAATCCCTGGTTTTCTCCGCTGGTTAACAGATTGCGTATCCGGTAGGCTCTGGCCAAAATCATAATCGCTTCCGCTCTGGTGATAGGCTTACTGGGTTCAAAGCGGTTGGAACCGACTCCGTAAACCAGACCGAGGGAACGGGCCTGGTTTATAGCAACAGCATACCATGCCGCTGGATGAATATCGGCAAAGTCTGCAGCCTGACCTCCTGCCGGCCAGGGAAAAGCTCGCATCAACAGACTGATAAATTCTGCCCTGGTCATGTTATCTCCAGGGCGTAAGCCCCGCTCATCTCCTTTAATAATGCCCGCAACCCAGAGCGGGCCAATTTCCGGCAGTGCCCACTGGTAAGCGCTCCCCAGTTTCTCCCTCAAGCCCATATATCGGTCATCCATACTGTTTGGTGATGAGCCATCTTCATCATCGCCTGTATCCTGTGGTACAGGGGGGTTATCTTGCTGAAAATAGACCCAGTCGGCAAACAGGGGCCTTTCCACCTCGCCAGCAGGAGTGCCTGATACGGCTATGCGGTTCCAGCCCGGCAGAAGGTTGAGAGCTATCTGCTTGTTCCCCGAAGCATCGGCTGTTTGCTGAATTTCCTGGCCATTTAACCAGATGCTAATAGCAGACTCAGCTGCCAGATGGCTGAATAGCAACCTCCCATCCCTGTCCAAACTGCAATAGGGAGTGGATTGCGGGTCCAGCCAGAGATTGCGTTTGATCAGGGTCTGTTTTCCCTCTTTCTCCGCGAGTACGTTGATTGTATTGATTCCGGGATTGAGTTGCAGCTCATAAGTCCAGTATCCGCCTGTTGTGGTCACAACAGCATTATTAATTTTCACTGTCGCTCCCTGATCGGCCCAGCCTTTGAGTAAATAGGATGATGAGGCAAATGCCATTTGGTCCGGCAAATTTTCCAGTCTCAACTCCGGCCCGGCGTCCGGAATTAAACCATAAACCAAAGCAAATGGCTGCGGTCCTTGAATCAGAGATACAGCCTCCACCGTGATGCGATATTCAGTCCCGGGTTGCAGGTTGCTCAACAGAATTCTTTCGCAGTTATCAGTATTATTTTCTGCCCCCGCTGAATCCGCCAAATCGTTGGGGGTGTAGATTCTGAGCAGATTCTGACCGCTTTCCTGGTCATAGATATCGGCCCGCACATCCAGGTTTAAATCATTGACTAACGATCCGTCCCCTATTTCCGCCGGATAATCCATCCAGGTTAAAACTACTGCCAGGCGGTACCCTGTCGGAATCGACGCTGGCGAGACCCAGGAAAAGGTTTGGGATGGCGTCTCCTCAGTCAATTCTCCCTGTATGAATTCCAGCTCATCCCATGCCTGATTTAATGAGTGAGGCCTGAAAAAACCATACCCCCTTTCTTCTACCGAAGAATACTGTTCCGGATAGGCTGCAGCCACAGCTATTGCTTTCAATAATGCCCCGATAGGCTCGATACCGGCCTCCAGCAGTTTTTGCCGCCATTGGTCTAAATGAACCTTGACCCAGGTAGCAGCATATAAAGTGCCATGTGCAGGTTGATAGCCCTGGGGAGTTAAGGTCGCCCACCATTCCGCAGGAGCTAAAATGTCTGGTTTAATCCGATCCAGAGCCGGTCCGCCTGTGCTAAATTCTGCTTTTCTCCAACTATCATAGACATTGGCAGTTACTGAATTTCCCCAGGGCAAGCTCTGGCTGCCACCCACTACCAGCGCGTTTTTGGCCACGGCCGGTGCCAGCAAATTTCTGTATCCCGCCCGGTCTCCGGCAGGAAATACCAATAACGCCCGGGGATTATCCCAGAGAAACTGGTCCACCATTTGACTTTCCGACAGATAATCATCATTAATGCCCTCTGGATAAGGTGGTTCCCACTGATCAACAATAATGCTTTCTCCCTGTTGATAGATATCCTGCCAGATGGCTGGCCTGTTTGTTCCTGGAAGAACGGCTACTTCTTTAGCTTGAGGCCACTCCTCCCAGACAGGCATCCCGGCAGCTGCTGGCATCGGCAAAAGCTGACCCAGAAGCAATAATAATACAAGACCAGGACAAATAATTCTCTTTCTCATCCCTATCACCTCCGCTCCTAAGATAAAACCCTCCGGGATTTAATCCGAGAGGGTAACACGCTGTTCACCGATATATATGTCAAAAGTTCTTGAAGGAACGGAACAGTTACCGGCATGATCAATCAATATGGCAGTTAACCTGTAATTACCTTCCGGTAATGGTTGCGCCGGCCTGGCCCACCATACGCCACCGATAAAATCCACTACTCCTTCCATTAATAAATCTCCTGTCTCGGTTTTAATCTGGACCCGTTCCCAGTCTAGGCCCCAGCCTGGCGGAAGAACGCCAAAAATCAGCGGAATTTTCCCTAATATCTCTTTGTCTTCCACTTCGGCAATCCATAATGGTAATGGCGGATAAGCCGGTGCTACTGTATCCTTCAGAACATTTGTGCTTAAAACTTGCCCGGTACTGGCGATGGCTTTAACCTGAGTTATTCCATCGGGGCAAAAAGCCAGATCAAATTTTTCGGAAAAAAAACCTTCTGCATCAGTTGCCACAAAGCCAAGGCTAACTCCATAAACTTCAACTTCTACACTGGAGTTGGGTTCGGCAAAACCATAAATTTCCACATCAGTGACATTAGAAGCATTAATGGCCCCACCGGTAACAGCCACAAATCTGTCAACCCCCGATTGGCTTATTTCAGGTTCAGTTTTAACCAGCAGTTCATCTGTTGCGACCGGTACACTTTCTTCAGCATACACATCCTGGTTGACTTCTTGAGAAGGTTCTTGAGGTACATCCTGAGGCACTCCCTGTTTTTCTTGATAGACTTGTTCATACACTGCTTCCGGTACTGTTTCTTCTGCCAGGCCAAATGGCAGCATGATAAAAAAAGACAGCAGGATAATCAGTGCTAAACTTACCAGTCGGCTGAGCTTGATCATTACTCTCGCCTCACCATTAAAAGCTTATTATAATTTACTTCAATATTTTTTGACAAAATCCTGCTGTTTTCGCCAATAAAATATACCAAAACATATCACTATAAATATTAAGATATGTTTAAACACTAAAAACATAACCAGGCCCTTTTGCTGGGCCGGCAGTAATTCCATTGTTGTAAAAAAGATAGTCCTGGGTATACCAGTAAGGATGATAAACAATAGGGCCAGTTTAAGCTGCTGTTTAAACCAGTCCCTGGCGTTGGTCGGTAAAAAGCTATACCAGCGATAACCTACCCAGGCCAATGCCGCAAAATAGCCGGTTATCAGATCATGAGCGTAATTATTAAAAGTCAGTAACAATTTAAGCACTTTAAACCACCCCGGTCTTGCTCAATAATTCCTTGATTTTTTGCGGCATTCCCCCGAGCTTATTTACATGCTGGGTAATAAAAGAATTTTTCAATATCACCCGCATTGAACGAAATAAATAGTCTCTTTTAAATCCTGCAGGCAGCTGAGCCCATTGCCCCAGTTTATGAAAATAAAATTCTTTATAACATGCCAGAACCGCATCCATCAGCTCGTTTCTGCTCATGGTCCGGGAGCGCATAACCGGTTCCACCAGGTTGTACTTTGCATAATCTTCTGTTTCTATATATGGGACAAGCTGGTTATATATATCAGCATAAGGCCAGGGAGCCAGTAAAAGAAAATGGGCAAAATCAGGATTATATATTTTGGCCAGCTCCAGTGTGCGAGCAATAGATTCGGGGGTTTCTTCCGCAGTACCCAGGACAAAGGAGGTTTCTGAAACTATATCATGGCTGTTGATTATCTCTAGAGCCTCCATTGACTGGTTTAATTGAATCCCTTTCTGAAACAGATCCAGCCTTTCCTGTTCTGTCGATTCTACACCCACATAAATATGGACTATCCCCGCCTGCCGGTATTTGGCCATTAAGTCTCTGTCTCGAACAACATCATCAACCCGGGTTTCAAGGAGCAACTTCAAGTCCAATTTCCGCCAGCAGAGCCAGTCCAAAATAGCTTCCCAGCGCTGCCGGTCAGCTGTGGGATACTCATCGGCTATTAAAAGCACATTCACCCCATACCGGGTTGCCAGAAGCTCAATTTCCCGACATACCGCCTCAGCACTACGCCCCCGCCATTTTTGCTGCCAGTATTTCTGTTGTGAGCAAAAACTGCAATTATGCTGACAGCCCCGGCTGGTTGAAATCACGCCCAGGCGGGAACCAGGGAAAATATAATAGGTATAATCCTGCCATTCCACCAGATCCCAGGCCCCTTCGATTCGATCCAAATCCTGAATAAAGGGGGCCTGTCCGGTAGTAACAATCTGCCCGCTGGTAGCTCGAAAAGCCAGGCCGGCTATCTCCTGCCATTTCTCTCTGCTGTTCAGCACTGCCATCAGCCGGGGTAGCACCTCTTCCCCTTCTCCTCGCACAACCACATCGATCCAGGGACAATCCGTCAAAACCTCTTCCCACATAAAGGTGGGGTGAACTCCCCCTATTATGGTTACACAGTTTGGTATGAGTTTTTTAACCTGCTTCAACAAAGCAGCAGCAGCAGGAAAGGTAGAAGTGTAGGCAGTAGAAGCTACTGCTTTTGGCTGTCTTGCTGCCAGCTCCTGACCTATACGCCGAACCGAGTGCCTTTTGGTCATAGCATCATAGATCTGGACCCGAACCCCATGTCGCCTCAATTCCCCTGCTATATAAACAAAACCACAATTCAACCAGCTGCCCGCTGACTCTACTACCCCACAGTGATAATCCGGGGTAACCAGAACAAGATCAAGCATGATATCACCTCATAAATTGCAAATCGAAAACATGAAAGCTGCCTGTAATCAATAAAAGAAAAAGTCCGAAAAAAGCTACCAGCAACAGCAGCGGAATTATCCTCACCAGCCATAACCCTATCAAGGGAAATTCAGATTGAAAATGCAGATAATGAAGGGTCCAGGCATTGGTTAGCCAGACCAGAAGGGAAACCACCTCAATAAAATCCCAGCGCCACCAGCTGCCGAACAACAAATGCTGATACCACATTCCTGTAGCCAGCATGGCTGTCCAGGCAAAAAAAGCCAAATTTAAATAATTAAGCAGGGAGCGACGCCATCTTGGCTGGCTTCTCTTTTCCGCCTTTGACCAGGCCAGCACCCAGGCTGACCAGAAAGCAGTAAAACCAAGCCAGGCAAAAAAGGCATGAACATCTACCCACCAGGAACGTTCTGAGATAGTAAGAGGAACAGGCAAACGGTTAAACCACCAGCCATAGCTTAGCAATAGAGCCGCAATTGCCAGGAGAGGGGAAAAACGATTTAAAAAATAGGTCGTGATCAGAAACCAGGCGCCTGCCAGGGAATTTTCGAAAATTCCGAATACCGGCGGATGCCCGCTCAGTTGCCAGCGCCAGCCAATAAAAAACGTAAGGGCCAACCAGCCTGCCCCTGCCAGCCCGAGTTCAATTATATTTTGCTTTCGCCAATGAAAGAGTAAGGCCAGCAATAACAGGCCAACCATCAACCAGATCAGCTGTTCTCCTGCCACCGGCCTTTCCCCCTTTCCCAGCGAATATAGGTCAAAATCAAGCTGGCCGTAACTACCGTGAGCAGTGCCACTTTCAGATAGGGCAAACTTTTATCCCGCACCAGCCAGAAATGGCCATAATAACGAATTTCCGGAAATGAAAGCCGGTAACCCTGAACTTCCAGCTCATCTCCAGGACGTAAAAAACCCTTGGCCAGTAAAGCCCCCTCCGGATCTTTTTCCTTTTTGCTTTTCTCCAGAACATAAACATATAGCAAAGGCTGGCGCAAATTCATACTCCGATTGTTTACCTTGTTGCCTTTCAGCTCGGCATCCGGCCAGACCAGCAGATGGACCTCCCAGTTCAAATTTTCCAGAGCGAACCAATCTTCTTGCCCCGGCGGAAAGACCGTCAAATTGACGAAAGAACCGCTCACCAGCCTCCCCTGCTTGTCTAGAACTTGATAACGAGGGGCATAGCCAAAACCCTGCAAACCGATGGTTAAATTATCCTGAACCAGGGGTTGCCCCAGTCGCAAGGAAACGGTTTTTTCCGGTTGACTGGAACCATAAGATATTTTAGCCAGCAGATCAGTGAATAAAAGTTTATCCTCCCAGAATTCCGGCCGGATAAAATCCAGCCGCCAGATAATCTTCGGCAACCGACCCTCGGCCATCATCTCCCGTTCAGGAGTAACATAGCTGATTCTCCGGGATAAATCCAGGGTTTGGCCTTCGGTGACAATAAACTCCACTTTCGGCTCAGAGTGCCGGGCAAGCACGCCGGCTATTATTAGCAAAATTAGAGCGGCATGCATAAGCCAGGAAAGCCAGCGGTAAATAGCTTTTCCCCCTTGCCGCGCCCAGAAAAACAGACACAGGCACAGATTAAGCATGAAAAACCAGTATACAGGCAGGAACACCCACCCGGAGGCAGCCATATTGCGAATCCGCCAGGCTGGAACTCCGTAAATTTGAAAGGGTACCAGCCAGATCAGATAAACTGCAATCAGCAACCCCAGCGCCCAGTGAGCCGCCCGGCGCGAGCCTATCGCCCTGATTATTTTTCTTCCCTTTTCTCCAAAATTTCCACCCTGTCCACCAACCATCGTTTATCTCCTTTTACGGGTGTTAAGTAATATTTCACCCGGTATTCTCCCTGGCGCCAGTCATCCACTGCTTTTCTGGTCACAGTGTCCAGATGGCGATAACGCCATTTTTCGCTGGTAAATACCACTACCATGTCCTGGCTTTTTTCCGTTTTTTCTAATTTCAGTTCCAGCAGTTGATTTTCGATAACTTTTTTCTTTTGCTGCCAGTAAAGGATATAGGTCAAAATCCTTGACTGCTCTTTAGCAGTAGCGATCCGGGTCATCAATTCCGGCTGAGGGCGTAGCAGAGCGATAGCTAAAGTTTCATTATAATCCTTAACCGTCTCCAGATATGCTTTTTCTCCCCGGCTACAACCGCTTAAAATCAGGACAATAAGCAGCATCAGCCCGATTTTTTTCATCCTTCTCGTCCTTTCCTGTTTCAAAGCAAAGGTGTATGCACACCTGTTCCCATGCCGATTCCCCAGAAGGTAATCACGACGGTGATAACCGCCAGTACAGCGAGCCAGGCCAGGCGCCGGTCAGAACATTTCAGTGTCAGGCGCCAGTGAATAACCAGACCGTACATCAACCAGCAGATCAATGACCAGATCTCAATGGGATCCCAGCTCCAGTAAGCCCCCCAGAGGGAATGGGCCCAGATCGCACCAGCGGCTATCATCAAGCCCTGGCTGATAAACCCGAATAATAGCAGTCCCAGAATAATCTCCGCCAGTATTTCAGGAACAGGAAAATTACGGCGGATAAATGCCTGCCATTTTCCAGCTTTATCAGGCTGAAAAGTAAGATAGACGACCGCCAGAAAAGCCGCGATGAGAAAGGAGCCAAAGGCCAGCCAGGCAAAACCGACATGAATCCAGAGCCAGTTACTTTGATAGGGAGGCGATAACGGTAAAGCCGGCTGCTTGATGGACATGCCTACACCCAGAATAAAAATTATCAGTGGGTTGACCAGCACTCCCAAAGCCTTAAAGCGGCCTGTTTTCCATGCCCCGAAAATATAGGTAGCATGGATGGCCCAGGCCCCCATCAATGAATTTTCATAATTCCCTTCCACCGGCGGATGGCCTGACTGCCACCAGCGCCAGATGATCGCCCCGGTATGGGCGGCAAAAGCAAGCAAATTACTATGCCAGCCCCAGTCTGTCCATTGGCTTTTCTTAAACACCACACTGGCCAGAAAAGCGGCAAAACTGAAGAGATAAGTAAACATTGCAATCCAGAGCAAAGTGCCTTCAATGATCATTATTTGCCCCCATTTCCCAGTTCAGATATTTCCTGTAGTAGTGAGTGCCCGGAATATTTATGGGCAATCCAGAGTTCATCCTCTCCTTCTTTCTTGCGCAACACTACCATAACCTGGGGATAGCGAAATCTTAGAACCAGGCCCATTGTGGCCAGGAGAAAACCTGAATAGATAAGCGGCAAACCTGGCTCTTTTGTAATCCTGAAGTATCCCCAGCGCCGCCAGTCCCCGAAGTGAACAACGCCCTTTGCTCCCTTCCAGGTCTGACCGGTGCTGAGTTCTATTCGCTCCCCCTGCCAGTTTAAAATTATTTGCGCATTTTTTTCATCTACCTTCATCTGGATACCTATTTTTTCGCCATCAGGCAAAATGATCGCATCGACAGTACTGGGATCGGGTACAACCAGGTTTACGTATGCTTGCACCTGCAGGCGACCATCCCGGTCATAGATCTCAAGATATGGCGCCAGTCCCACGCGTTGCAAGGTTAATTGATAACCTTCAATTGTTAAAGGCTGGTTAACAGCTCCGGTCAGTCCAGACCAGACCGCGCCTTTTCTGTAGCTAAGAGCCATTTGATACTGGGTCAATACCCCTTGTTCCCGAATCGGTCTGAGCCAGTCCAAACTTACTTCAATTCCCGTTCCGGTAAGCAATTCACCGGTTTGCCCCTCTGTCAACAAGAGCTCGCTTTTGACATCTAACGCAGCCGAAAGGATGGCCCCGCAGACCAGGAGTACCAGTGCCCCATGGAAAACCAGGGAGCCCCACCAGCCCCTGGTACCACTTTGCCAGTACCAGCCCGCATTTCCGGGTAATTTTTTTCCCTCCAGGCCTTTTCTCTGTAACAGACTGTCTAGCGAATGCCGATCAAGGTTGTCAAAAGTTCTTTTGATCCAGGCCGCCCCGCGGGGTTTACCATTGACTCGTTCATTCCGCCAGCGTTCCCAGGTACAGACCGTTGTACTGAGCAGCAAAAGGAGATTAGGCCCCCAGTACCAGAGGGTACCGGGGACAGGCACCATTTCAGGCATTACCTGATAAAAGATCAGATAACCGGCGCTATAGGCCAATAAGAACAAGGCCAGACGGCGTGACAGCAACAGTTTTTTCAGTTTATCCATAGTTATCCTCACTTTAATAGTAGTAATTAGGGCTCTGGCTTTGTCCACTATGGCCTTTGGTGCAAGCTGCCACAGAATCGGGAGTACTGGTTGTCCAGCAGCTTACACTGGAGCCGTTGGTTTGGCCAAGAGTATGTCCAACCCAGTTGGCGCCATTCGTAAAACGCTTGCCCATCTGGCTGGTTCCGCCTGAGCCCACTCCCATAACACTACCATGAATGCCGCCTGGTTCCCGGCCGCCATGACATCCCAGACAGCTGGGGCTTTCATAAATAGTTCCTAGCACCTTGTTTCCCGAGGCCATGCATTTACCGATCGGGTTATCGGAACTTGTTTGAAAACCATGGTTGAATCGACTTAAGTTGGCGTTGGGAGGTGCAGTCATTCCAGTGCCATCCCCATAGACATCGGCCCGGTGGCAATTAACACAAAAGTTATTAACTTTCCGGTAATCAGTAACACCACCGCTAGAATTGTAAAAAGGCTGGGCGTCATTGTAATATGCACCCGGCTGGTTTAAACTTTTCACCCCGTTACTGGCGGTAGTAACCTGTCTGGGTTCAGCCTTGCGCAAGATCCATTTCTGGCTCGAACCATGAGGACCATCAGGTGGGTCATCAGAAGACGCATGACAATCAGTGCAGGTAACCAGGCTTTTCGTCCCCCAGCCATCTACAAAAGTGTGATCCAACCCGCTGGGAGTAATGTTATTGCTATATGGGTAATTAATGCCATCTCCGCCTTTATAGGTGGAGGTACTTGCTCGCCTGAAGCCGCTGCTGGACCAGTTTGTATTGGCATTAGAAGGTGGCTGGTTCAAACCTATTTCAAACAGCGGGTGGAAGGCATAGTTGCCGGGATTAAACTGCAAGCCTATATCCGGCTGCTCTCCAGTACCTGTATTGGTTATGGTAGTATTAAAGGGGAAACTGGTATTGGGAACTGTCGCTTTTGCCCCTGTATCACCTCTCTTAACATTACCGGTGCTGGTGTCTCCATCATCCCAAGCATAATCACTGTGGCACTTCAAACAAATCTGCCACTGAGCTTTCGGGGCATCAGTCCGGCTATAGGTGACCTTATCTGAAGCATTGCCTCCACCCCGTGATGAGTAGGTGATGGTAACATTCACTCCCCAGGTTCCGGCCAAAGAACCGCTAATGGTATCGTCCACCCACTGTCTGCCATCCCGGGTACCGTTAGCTCCAAAAGTAGTGCCGTCCCTGGATGTGCCCTGCCGGGCCTGGTGCGTATTGTGACAATCCTGGCACTCTGCATGACGGTCGCCATTATCCGGGGCCCAACCGGGATTGCTGCCCTCAACGGCCTGGTGTTTACCCCGCTTTACTGCGATCGGATGCTTGTAGGTCCGGCTAAAAACTTGCTGGATTCGTTGCGCAGTAGCTGACATGGCAGCCCCTTGACTGTTATCGATTTGTTTGTAGTAATCCTTGCCGCTGGAACCCGAATGACAACGATAGCAGAGATCTTCTTCCAGAGGCAGGACTGGATTGACTGCCCCCAGGTTGCCTAATATGCTTGTATTCGGCGAAACGTGCGGGCCAAATTTAAAGGGAGCGGCTGAAGTCTGATAATCATAGGGTATGCCTTTGGTATCATAGTCATTATGGCATTTCGTACAATTAGCGGCAAATTTTGTGCTATTATCAGCAGTTGAATCTTCAAATGTTGAATAAACCAGATAATTGTGTTTGGATTGATTATATTGAGCTGCATCTCCTATCGGCCTGGTGGTTTTGCTGGGATTGTAAGCCTTGGTCTGGGCATTGACATGACAGGAGAGACAGATGCCGCCAGTAGCATCATTGATAAAGTCGGTATTGACAGCCACCGGGCTGGTGCCATCAAACTTGGTTCTTAAATTAAAGGCTCGCTTTTGACCGCTGCCCAGATCAGGCCTGAATTTGTCGTGATCCACGTGGCACTGCAAGCAGTTCTTGGTCTGATTATAATTAGGGCTGTTGCTGATAACATGGTGAAAGTCCGCTGTATTCCCTATAGCCATCGGTTCCTGAATAACATTATGACACCAGATACAATCCATACCACCCCGCGATTCCCCCTTGGTGGGAGCATGAGCCGCCCGTCTGATTTGCTCTTCTTCTGTGCCGCTACCACCGTGACAATAGGAACAGCGGATACTGCCATCGGTATGGCCCAAACTTTTGTATTCATTCCAGGTGATAAAGGTTGTGTCGTTTTTGTTATACAAGTTGGTAGTACCATTATGACATCCCGTACAGAAGGCCCGTTCCTCGGAAACTGACAGGGTTGCCATTCCCGGGCTGGTCAGGACAATGGGATTGGGATTCGTCCCTACCTGTTCCCGCAACAGAATTTTATTGTTTGAGCCATGTTGAACGTGACAGACAGTACATGGAAGCTGATAGCCTACCGGAATAGGTGTGCCGTCAGCAAAGGTATGCCCTGAATATTTAACAAAATGGCCTTTATCTACACCCTGGGTGCCTTGCCCGCCATTGCTTGTCTTTCTATAGTACTGATAGATATCATAGTTTGACTGAACATATCCCTGTCCGCTGACAAAAGGCACCTGATGGCAGTTAAAGCAGAGTTGATAATCACCCGGAACCCCGGTCGTGGTTTTGCTGTTATAGGTATCCTTTAGTAAATAGGGAGGATTATCGGTTCTATTGCGATGGGGATTATGGCAATCATTACAGTAAACATCCTTTTCATCCCATAAATGCTCATAAGTAGAAGGGAATCCTTGAGCTTTCTGGGCGCTGGTGCCGTCATGACAGTTGGTGCAAACCTGGTTAACCAGTTCCGAAGTCAGCAAATATTTGCTGCCACCAGCATGGGCAGAGTGGCAAATGGCACAGGTTTTGGTTGATGAAACATAGGTACCATGAGGAACCGCTGTATCAGAATTGTTGATTGTATATTGCCAGGCAGTGGAATAGGTAGTGTTCCCGGCTTTGTCAACAAATACCGCTCGAATATACCAGGTGCCATTGCTTACCATGTTACTGCTCCAGGCTCTAGTCCAGGTGCCATTGGTGATGGTTCCGGAAGTCAAAGTCGCACCTGTAAAAGTATATACCCCTGCAGAAAAATCTGAGGTCTGGCTGACTTGAAAATCCACCCTATCAATCCCATAATTGTCCTGACCACTTGCTTGCAATTGGACCACATTGGTCAGGGTAGATAAGTTAGCCGGACTAACCATATTCACATTGGTTGGCGCATTGTTATCCACTGTATAAGTAAAATAGCCTGATGTCCCCGTGTTGGTGCCGTCACTGGCCTTCATTCTGACATAGTAGGTACCTGACAGGGCACGGGCATCCCAGTTAACCTGCCATAAGCCATCCCTGGCAGTGCCGCTGACCCTGGTAGCGCCGCTGATCACGGTCGGCGAAGTAAAACTTGTGTTACTGGCAACTTCAAAAGTAACAGAAGTAACTCCAACATCATCAGTAGCATTTCCTTTCAGCGTTACCGTCCCCCGCACTGTTGAGCCATTATCCGGCTTGCGCATGTTAGCAGTAGGGATATTTGCGGTAGTTTTGGCAGCACTGGTTTTGGGACCGGTAGAAACAATGCTTTGGTTTCCAGCTGCATCTACAGACAGCACCGCATAGTAATAAGTTTGTCCATCAACCAATGACGCAGAATCAGGATCATTCCAGGTGTTGCTGGTACCGCCAGAGGTGCCGCTGATCGTCGCAACCGGTGTCAACGAATCTATTATAGTGTTGGTAATGGGATCAGTTGAACGATAAATCTTGAAGGAGCTGATTGAACCAGAGTTATCCGGAGGATCGGGAGTTGTCCACCGCAGTGTCATCTGCGAGTTTTTGTATTCAACATCCAGGTCAGTAATTTGGTTGGGCTTCGTGCCGTCAGTTACAACCACCTGTAAAGACACAGACCCATATCTACCATTGGTAGCTCCACCAGTGATGAGGAAATTGTAGGTTCCCGGTACCGCCACCGTAGGTACATTCAGAATTCCCGGAATAACTTCCCAGCCGTTATTATCACTGTCGGTTATATCTGTACTTTTTGTCCTGAAATCCCGGGTCATATTAACATTTTTGCTATTCCAGCCGAATGCTCCACCGTTGCTTAAACGCAATTCTACAGGCGTATAAACAGTCCAGGTTTCAGTGCTGCTGGGATTAGCCTGATTTCCGGTAGGAGTAGCTCCAGCCGGATACACTACCCCTGCCCCGATTCTGCTTCCCGCTTGAGCGCCACTGACTTTGACGTAGAAAGTTAAAGAAGTGCCTGTGCTGATATTGACCGGACTGCCAAGGGGGGTAGTAGCACTTGCATTTGTGTATAAGTTTACCGTCAAACCACCGTTGGTGTGACAATTATTACATTGGGCAGTGGTCGCCTGTGTCCACTTTGCTTCTGCCGGTTCGGTCAGGCAAAGAACTATGAAAAGGTTAATATAGAGAAAAAATCTTTTTATCGACATAGTCCTCCCCCCGAACTATTTTATCGTGTAAATTATAACCCGCTGATTGCCAGCATCAGTCACCACCAGGTGCCCTGAATTATCGGCAGTAAGTCCGGTAGGAAATTTCCACTGGAAATTTCCATCTCCAAATTCACCGGTTATTTTCACCTGCCAGTTATCGGTATTTAACACCAACAAATTCGCTGACAAATTGCATAAAATCCAGATGTTGCCGTCAGTTCCCTTAACCAGGGCCCTGGGGCCAGCAGGCTGGTTTTCTGCCGGACTGTCCCAGACCAAAAAGGGCTTATCCTTTTTCCAAACACTCAAGCGGTTATTCAGGGTATCAGCCACCAAAAAACCGTCTTCTACCGGCAATACTCCATTAGGATAAGCGAAACCATTTATTGTCACAGTCCTCTGACCAGAGCCATACCTGACCAGTAACTTGCCGTTCCAATCAAAACAAAGAATACTATGCCCGCCGGCATCTGCTACCCAGATTTTGTTATCCTTGATCGCTATACCTGCAGGGCCTGATAATACCCCTTTTCCGAAGGAGCGCAATAATTTTCCTTCTTCATTAAAAACGTAAACTTGCTTGAGCCAGTTGTCACTAACAATCAGCTGTTCATCTGTCCAGGCCAACCCTACGGGATATTTTAAAATATTTTCACCTATCTCTTTTATAACTTTCCCGCCAAAATCATAAACTTGTATTTTGCCCTGTTTGGTAGCTACATATATTTTGTTCCCGACCAAAATCGCATTTTGGGGGGTATTTTTATTGGTATAAATGATTAAATTCAGTTTTAAAAACTGGTTTTTATCATCTATAATCGTTAATTGCCGTGGAGATTGTTTTAAAAAAAACCAGTATATAATCCCTCCGAATAATAAAGAAAATAAAAATATCAGGATAACCAGGTGCCTGTATTTCAGCTTCATTGATAATTCACCTCAGTTATATTATTCTTTTTTTTTTATGATTATCCTTCAATTAGTTTTAAATAAAAACAAGAACAAATTCGCCCTTCGGGCGACTTAAAAGAGTAAGCCGCAAAGCTTACTCTTTTTCCCCTTTATAAACCATGCCTCCAGGACAATAAGGACATTCCAAAATTGGCATTCCTGGTGAGCCCAAGTTATCCAATTTGTCCATAGCTTTCATCTCATCTACGATAAATGCTGGCACTTCCTCTTTATACCCACATTTCTGACAATGATAATTGTAATAGGTTTCCTTCTTCTGTCCTTCGAAGGGAAGCTCCCAGTCCAGCAGTAGATCTTCTATCTCGGCCATTTCGTTTTTTCTTTTCTTTTTCTTCAAAGTAAATCACACCATCCTTCTCAA